>NZ_JWGX01000024.1:0-98545 GCF_000813075.1 Shewanella sp. ECSMB14102 | reverse complement strand
CACAACGGCCAGTTCGCCATCCCTGGCTCTCGCTCGCAGCCAGTCGCTGCGCGACACTCGCCAAACCACACCGGGCAAGGGGCTTTGCTTGTCCAAAGCCCCTTGCATCCCCAAGGACACCCCGACGTAGCCGAAATCCCCGCTGGCTTATGAAACAAATTGGCTACACTCAGGACTCGCCAAATACATCCATGCATAACGACCAGCTCGCCTTCCTTGGCTCGCGCTCATAAGCTTGTTGCTTCGCAACATTCGCCATGCTCGACCTTCGAGCCTCGACGTCCCTGTCTCGGCTACGCCAATTTGCAACAACGCCAGCGGCGGCTCCGAAGGGGGAATGGGTGCAAGTTTTCCCACACAGAGTCGTATTCAGCTACAGACATACGCCTATTTTCCAGGCATAGGCGGAACTGTGACCTTCCGAGCCAGGGAAGTACTCGCAGCGAGTCATAGGGGCGCCTGTGCATAAGCCTGCGGCAGGCAATGGGCTGGAAGCCCAATCAATGTTATTTGGCTCTGGCGGTGAGAGTGTTCACCAGTGCTACTTCCAAGGTCATTTCCAATGCTGAAAGTTAAGCCTTGAGCAATGCCAATGCGGGCTGTTGGTTATCAGGATAGAGTCGATAAGCCTTATGGTGCTTGATGCAACTGGCTTTCTTATCCCCTTGGCTGAATAGAAGCGCATGTTTGACAGCAAACTGGGCAATCAACTGCTCGTCGGCGCGGATGTAAAGGGTGATGGGTTTGATCAATTTGCCATCGAGCAGATGCTGCTGATACTGCTCTGTGGAGATCACCAAGCTGTTTTGCCCCTGGCTGTCTAATTTGAGTTTACCGCTTACTTCACAGTCGAGGATGACGAGCCAGCCTTCGGCCTGGAGCTCGGCAATCAGGTTCTGGAGCGATTGCCCCACTGCGGCATTATTGATGGCTGGCAGATACTGCGCCTGGATACGTTGAAGCACCTCGGGTAACTTGGCACCGGCCCCCAGGCTTCGTCCCTCTCTTATCCAGCGAGTGAGATCTTCTGCCACTAACTTTGAGAAACGCTTCTCTTTTAGTGACTGCACCATCCAGTTGCAGAGGAAATGACTTTCCGCCGCCGGGGTCTTGATGCTGCCGGCGGCATGGTTACGTTCCGCCAAAGCAGCGAGGCCGGCTTGGGTTAATGCCAGCAAGGCCTGATTGTAGCTTTGTTCTGTCATTGTATTTCCGCGTATAAGAGATATGGATGGGGCGCTGAGTATACCCTATGCTGCAGTTATCAATATCAGGTAGACAAAGAAAAACCACCACAATGGTTATCAGTAAGACAGTTATCCGATCTGTCTTCGCCGCTATCTTACTGTAAATTTTTCAATCTCAAGGATATCTCTTGTCTGCCGGGCAACTGGGTTGTTTAATGAACAAGGTGAGGTAGTAGTCGGATGTTACCTCTGCCTCTATGGGCTTGGTTAAGATGAGTCTGATGGTGAGTCGATGGAATAACAGGAGAAGACAATGGCTAACGTATTGATCCTTGCCGGTGATTATGTGGAAGACTATGAAATCATGGTGCCGTTTCAGGCGCTGCAGATGGTGGGCCATAAGGTGACTGCCGTGTGCCCTGACAAAGAGGCCGGTGATACTGTCAGGACGGCTATTCATGATTTTGAAGGCGATCAAACTTACAGTGAAAAACCTGGGCACAATTTCGTTCTCAACGGTGACTTTGAGCAGATAAGTGCCGATGACTTTGATGCGCTGCTGATCCCCGGCGGCCGAGCACCCGAGTATCTGCGTCTCTATGATGAAGTGCTTGAGCTGGTTCGAGCCTTTGCCAAGGCGGATAAGCCGATTGCCGCCGTCTGTCATGGGGCGCAACTGCTGACCGCCGCTGGAGTGGTGCAGGGCAAGAAGGTGTCGGCTTATCCCGCCTGTGCCCCCGAAGTACGCCAAGCCGGTGGTGAATATGCCGATATCGAGGTGACAGAAGCGATTACTGACGGCAAGTTGGTTACAGCGCCGGCTTGGCCTGCCCATCCTCAGTGGTTGGCGCAGTTCCACGCCTTGCTTTGAATTCGGTAAACAAAAGCGCTTATCCTTTAGGGGAGCAAGCTTTGCCGCCGAGAATGCAAGTGTTTCCAGCCGGTAGAAAGTCCAGCTAAAACCCAATTAGCCAAAAGCCGCGCAGTGCGCGGCTTTTTAATGGTTCTACATAGGAGCTAAAGCCTGTCAAGCGGGGCGGCTCACTTGAGCTTCTTTGGCTTGATGCCGCTGGAGCCGACTTTAACCTTAACTCTGCGGCCGGACATGCTCTTTTCCGCTGCGACCTGCTCCGAGGCGCTGCTGGCACCCGGCTTTTTCTTGGCGAAGCTGCGGCGCTTTTGCAGTTGCTTGAGCAGGAGATCGCGATTACTCACTTCATAGCCTGGCATCATGATGCGCTTGAGTTTTTGGCCAATCAGTTTTTCAATGTCGGCCAGGGTGCGCTCTTCTTCGCGGCTGACAAAAGAGATGGCGACACCCGTCTTGCCGGCGCGGCCGGTGCGACCGATACGGTGCACATAGTCCTCTGCCAGGAAGGGCAGATCGTAATTGACCACATACTCGAGATCCGGAATATCCAGGCCGCGGGCGGCCACTTCGGTGGATACCAATACCCGTACCTTGCCTTCCTTGAATTCTCTGAGCGCCCGGCGGCGGCTGCCCTGGGCTTTTTCACTGTGCACCACGGCACTGGCGATACCGTCGAGATTCAGCTCCTTGACCAGATGATCCGCATCTTCACGGGTGGCGGTAAACACCAGCACCTGCTGCCAGTTCTTGCGCCCGATAAGTTCAGACAGGAGTTCACGCTTGCGGCGCTGCTCTACCGGGTAGACTACCTGGCTGACGGTCACCGCTGTGGTGTTTTGGCGGTCGGCGGTGATGACCTTGGGCTTGTTCATTATCTCATCGGCTAGGCGCCTTACCGCGCCAGAGAAGGTGGCCGAGAACATCAGATTTTGCCGCTGCTTGGCGGCGCTCTGAAGTATTTTGTTGATATCGTTGATAAAGCCCATATCCAGCATACGGTCGGCTTCATCCAGCACCAGCACTTCCAGCGAGCCCAGACTCAGGTTACCGGCCAGTAGTTGTTCCAGTAAACGCCCCGGAGTGGCTACCACTATGTCGGCGCCTTGCTTGAGCTTGTTGACCTGAGATGCTGACTTGACGCCGCCAAACAGGGTGGCCACCGACAACTGCAGGTATTTGCCGTATTGGCGGGCATTGTCGGCAACCTGGGACACCAGCTCACGGGTCGGTGCCAGGATCAGGGCCCGGATATTGCCGGGTTTGAGTTCGAGCGGGTTATCCTGCAGGCGCTGCAAAATAGGCAGCACAAAGGCGGCTGTCTTGCCTGTGCCCGTCTGGGCGCTGGCCAGTACGTCCTGACCGCGGCGAACCGCAGGGATGGCCTGTCTCTGAATCGGTGTCATGCTCTCATAACCGCACTCTTTGAGCGCGCGGAGTATTTCGGGGGCAAAACTATAAGATTCAAACTTCATCTCGATATTCCTGTATTCAACCGCTTGGCGTGTGTCTTAGCTATTTCGGGTGTCGGCGGCCCAAATGCCGGAAGCTCAGGCCTGAGTATACGCCAAGTGCCGGGATAACCCGGGCGGGCGCGGAGTATAGCAAAAAATTCACCAAGGCCCGATCATTTCTGCTTTATTCTTGCGCTGCAAGGATAAATGACCTCAGGCACTGCTGATATCAATGTTTTGGGCAGATACAAGAATGCCGCCCGCAGGCGGCATTCTCTCACAATTTATCGGCTTAGCTGAACCAGCCGGCAAACATCTGCTTGAAGTAGTCCATCAGCTTGCTGAACCAGCTGCCTTCGTTGACTTCTTCCAATGTCACCAGTGGGAACTGGGCAATGTCTTTACCGTCAAGCTGGAAGTATACCCGGCCGACGACTTCACCCTTGGCCAGCGGTGCGGTGAGCTCTTTGGTAAGTTCGAAGTTGGCTTGCAGGTTTTTAGCCTGGCCCCGGTTGATGGTCACAGGAGTGTCAGTGGTTACACCCAAGTCCACTGTGTCACGGTCGCCATACCAGATCTTCTGGGTGACAAAGCTGTCACCGGCCTTGTAAGGAGCGATGGTTTCAAAGAAACGGAAGCCATAGTTGAGCAGTTTCTTGCTCTCGGCCTTACGGGCGGCTTCACTCTTGGTGCCCATGACCACGGCAATCAGGCGCATGCCGTCTTTGGTGGCCGAGGATACCAGGTTATAGCCGGCACCCGAGGTGTGGCCTGTCTTGATACCGTCGACATCGAGGCTGTTATCCCACAAGAGGCCGTTACGGTTGTACTGCTTGATACCGTTGTAGGTAAAAGATTTTTCTTTGTAGATATCGTATTCGTCGGGAACATCACGAATGAGGGCCGCGCCCAGCAGCGCCATATCATAGGCGGTGGACTTGTGGTTGTCTGAATCCAGGCCGTGGGAGTTTTCAAAGTAGCTGTCACGCATGCCCAGCTGTTTGGCCCAGGAGTTCATCAGATCGACGAAGGCGCCTTCGGTTCCGGCAATGTGCTCGGCCATGGCGACACAGGCATCGTTACCGGATTGGATAATGATACCCCGATTCAGATCCGAAACTTTAACCGTCTTGCCGACTTCGATAAACATCTTGGATGAGTCGGGGAAGTTCTTCGACCAAGCGTTCTTGCTGATGGTCACGTCGTCATCGGCAGAGACGTTACCTGCCTTGATCTCCTGACCTATGACATAGCTGGTCATCATCTTGGTCAGGCTGGCTGGGTTAAGGCTTTCGTAGGCGTTATTTTCCGCCAGTAAGCGTCCTGAGTTGTAATCCATCAAGACATAAGCCTTGGCGGCAACGTCCGGTGCATCTGGGACGACTATCGGGGCATTGTTGGCCTGTGCGGCGGAAACCGAGGCACAGGCGAACAACAGAAAGGCTTTCGCGGGACTTTTTACAAAATTCATCATTACCTGAATACGTCTTCTGGTTGGAGTCGGAAAATATGCTGAAATTCGCAGCGAGTATAACATTAGTCGACCGGAAATTTCAGTTAAGGTTCCTTAATTAGTTAAAAATGTGGTGGAATTTTGAACGCTTATGTTTTTGGTTCAGTCACCATATAGCTGCTCGGAAAGCCGTCCTGCTTCAGCTTTTCCAGCAATTTGGCGGCAATACCTTCATGGCTGACCGGCCCAAGTTGCAGCCTGTATACCGACTTGGCATCTGTGATTCGGCTCTTGACCTGGTATTTGTTTTCAAGCTCTGAAGCCAACTCAAGCAGACGTTCGCGCGAGCCGGATGCCATCACCTGTACATAGTGCAGGTTGTTGCTGCGAAGTTCGGCCATGGTCTGGCTCTCTTCACTGTCTTCAAACAGGACTTCCAGTCTGACCTTGGCGGTGCCTGTTTTCAGCATGTCCAGCCGGTAAGCCGCGGCGTAGGACAGATCTATCACTCGGTCGGGATGGAAGGGACCACGGTCATTGACCCTGACCACTACGCTCTTGTTGTTGGCCAAATTGGTGACCCTGACATAGCTGGGCAGTGGCAATGTCTTGTGCGCCGCGGACATGGAGTACATGTCATAGGTTTCACCGTTGGAGGTCAGATGGCCGTGAAACTTGGCACCATACCAGGATGCCAGCCCCTCAACCTTGTACCCCTTGCCGGACGGCATCACTTGGTAGGATTTGCCTCTGACCTGGTAATCCTTGTTGCCCTGTTTGCTGTAGGGCTCGAATCTGGGATGGGCATCTTCCACCTTGGAGACATCCGGTGCATCGGCCGGAGGCCTATCATCTTTCATGGTGTAACGGCCCGAGTTGCCGGCACAGGCGGCCAGCAGAATCGAGGCGGTCAGTGGCAGCAATAGTTTAAGTCTTGTCATGGTGGGCTTTGAGTTGTTCACTGAATTGATAAACCGCCATGGCGTACAGCGGGCTGCGATTGTAACGGGTGATTACATAGAAGTTGTTCAGCCCCAGCCAATAGTCTTTGGCATCGGCCTGTTCCAGCTCGATAAGCAGCGCTTTTTGGCTGGCATCCAGATCCCGGTTTTCCATCAGAGCCACCTCGGGGGAGAGGATATCGGCCACTTGGTAATTGAGCTTTTCTCCTTTCCAGACCTTGGCCTTGGGCGTGGCCGTTGTGCTTAGTTCCAGCGCCACCGGCTCACCGGCTTTCCAGCCGTGACGGTGAAAATAGTTGGCTACTGAACCTATGGCATCGTCGACACTGCCCAGCAGATCCCGCTTGCCGTCACCGTCAAAGTCGACGGCGTAGGCCAGATAGCTTGAAGGAATAAACTGGCCATAACCCATAGCGCCGGCGTAGGAGCCCAGGAGCGTTTCCTTATCGAGTTGCTCCTCTTTAAGCAGCGTCATCAGTTTGGCAAACTCGCCGCGAAAGAAAGTCGCCCGTGGCGGGTAGTAGAACCCCAAGGTATAGAGGGCATCGATCACCGGGTACTTGCCCATATAACCGCCGTAGAAGGTTTCAATACCGATAATGGCGACTATGATTTGCGGATCAACGTCATAGGTCTTGGCGGCGCGCGCTATGGTTTGCTCATGTTGCTGCCAGAAATTCAGCCCGGCTTCGAGGCGCTTTTCGGTCAGAAAAATGGGGTAGTACTGATGCCAGGGTTTGGCCTCCCAAGGGCTGGAAATGGCGTCCAATACCGCCTGGTTTTTTTTGGCCGAGGCGAGGAAGCTTTCGACTTCTTCCTGGCTAAAGCCTTGGCTCTGTTGCTGTTTGATAAAATCCTGTTTGAGCTGCTCGGAAGCGGGCACCTCGGCGGTGGCACAGGCGCTGAGGTTGAGACTCAGCAGCAGGCCCAGAGGGGCGAGCAGCTTTTTGAATGTCGGCATCTAAGGCGTTCCTATCTGTCGATGAAGCGTCTATGGGTGTGAATACTCATTAGAATGCCAAAACCGGCCATCAATGTCAGCATAGAGGTGCCGCCATAACTTATCAGCGGCAGCGGGACTCCTACTACGGGCAAAATACCGGACACCATACCGATATTCACAAACACATAAACGAAGAAGGTGAGGGTCAGCGAGCCGGCCAGCAAGCGGGCAAAGCTGGTTTGGGCTCTGGAGGCGATCACCAGGCCGCGGCCGATCACATAGAGATAAAGCGCCAACAGTAGCAGACTGCCGATGAGGCCAAACTCCTCGCCGATCACGGCGAAGATAAAGTCGGTGTGGCGCTCCGGCAAAAATTCCAGCTGCGACTGAGTACCATCGAGCCAGCCCTTGCCCCAGAGTCCGCCCGAGCCTATGGCAATTTTGGACTGAATGATGTGGTAGCCGGTACCGAGTGGATCGGCCTCGGGATCCAGCAGGGTCATCACTCGATTGCGCTGGTAGTCGTGCATCAAAAAGAACCATAGAATCGGCAGCAGCGCCAGCACGGCGGCAATAAAACCACCGACAATGGCCCAGCTCATACCGGAGAGAAACAGCACAAAGATCCCCGAGGCGGCCACCAGAATTGAGGTACCGAGATCCGGTTGTTTGGCGATAAGCAGAGTGGGGATCAGCAAAATTACCCCGGCACCGGCCAGATAACGCTTCTTCGGCGGCAAGGGAAACTTGGAGATAAACCAGGCCATGGTGATCGGGAACGCCAGTTTCATCAGCTCAGACGGCTGAAACTCCATAAAGCCCAGATTGAGCCAGCGTTGGGCGCCCTTGTTGATCTCACCGAAGAAATGCACCCCCAGCAGCAGCGCGACCCCGGCAAGATAGATGGGCAGAGCCCAGCGGCGAAATACCTCGGGGTTAATCTGGGCAAGGATCAACATTAGTCCAAGGGACAATCCCATACGGAATAGCTGCCGCTCCATCATGGCCAGGTCTTCGCCGCTGGCAGAATAGATGACGAACAGGCCAAAGCCCATCAGGCCCAGGATGCCTAGCAGCAGTGGCAGATCGATATGCATCTTCTGCCAGATATTGGGTTTACGGCTGTGGCTCATGTTTCAACTCCCAGGTATCCCGTAGCAGATATTCGTCCAGCATGGCCCGGGCAACCGGCCCGGCGTTGGCGCCACCCCAACCGGCGTTTTCCAGTACCACCGCCAGCACAATTTTTGGATCTTCGTAGGGGGCATAGGCGATGATCAGCGCGTTATCGCGCAGATGCTCGTCAATGGTGTCCGCATCATACTTCTCATCTTCGGCAACGCTGAAGACCTGGGCGGTACCTGTCTTCATCGCCGCAGTATAACTGGCATCGGTGAAGCGACTCTTCTGCGCGGTGCGGCGCATGGCTTCGTTGATGATCTCCCAGTTGTTTTTGTTTTTCAGCACTATCGGTGGCCTTTCATCCACCGGCGTCTCGATGCGGGCTGTGTTGTCCTTGATGGCCTTGAGCAGGTGCGGGGTAAAACGCTTGCCGCGGTTGGCCAAAATGGCTGTGGCATTGGCCAGCTGCAAAGGCGTGGTGGTCCAGTAACCCTGACCAATCCCGACCGAGATGGTGTCGCCTATGTACCAGGGTTGGTTGTACTTGAGGCGTTTCCAATCCCTCGATGGTATTACCCCGGCAGATTCTTCGAAGATATCCACCCCGGTATTCTGACCGAAACCGAATTGATCCATAAAACCGGAGATCTTGTCGATGCCCACCTTGTAGGCCATGTCGTAGTAGAAGGTATCGCAGGAGTGAACTATGGAGTCATATACATCCACCCAGCCGTGGCCCCAGCGTTTCCAGTCGCGATATTTACGGTCGACCCCTGGGATCTGCCAGAAGCCGGGATCCCAGATGCGGGTCTTCTCGCTAATGGTTTGATCTTCCAGCCCCAGGAGCGCCAGATGCGGCTTGACCGTGGAGGCCGGGGCATATTGCCCTTGGGTTGCGCGGTTAATCAGGGGACGCGAGCGGCTGTTGAGCAGCTCGCTGTAGGCTTTTGAACTGATCCCGTGCACAAATTGGTTCGGGTCATAGCTGGGGCTGGAGACCATGGCCAGAATACCGCCGTCTCTTGGGTCTATCGCCACGATTGAGCCGCGGCGGCCATCCAGCAGTTCGGTGGCCTTTTGCTGCAGCTGCAGATCCAGTGTCAGGTAGATATCCTGTCCGGGCTCGGGCTGGGTCACCTTGAGGGTGCGGACACTGCGCCCCAGGTTGTTGACCTCTTCCTCCAAATGCCCGGGCAGGCCGTGTAGCAGGCTCTCATAGAACTTTTCTATACCCTGTTTGCCTATGTCCTTGGTGGCGGCATAGTTTTTCCAACTGCCGGAGCGTTCCAGCGCGTCTCTGTCTCTGGAGTTGATTTTGCCGACATAGCCGAGCACATGGGTCAGCAGGCTGCTGTAGGGGTAGTGGCGTTTGAGACCGGCATCGACATAGAAACCATCGAACCTGTGTTGGTTAACACTGAACAGGGCCACCTCATCTTCCGTCAGCCTGGTCTTGAGCGGCAAGGGCTTGAAGCGGCGGTGATATTTCAGTGACTCGGTGAAGCTGTCGCGCTCATCCTGACTGAGGTCGATAACGGTTGAGAGTTCATCCAGCGTCTGCTGCATGTTCTTCACCTTCTCCGGGATCACTTCCAGGGTGTAGAAGGGCAGGTTCTCTGCCAGCAGCTTGCCGTTGCGGTCATAGATCAGGCCGCGGCTGGGTGCCAGCGGTACCACTCGGATACGGTTATCATTGGAGCGGGTTTCGTAGTCTTTGAAAGACACCACCTGCAGATAGTAAAGATTGCCGAGCAACAGGCTGAGCAAAGCGACCACGCAGACAAAGGTAAACAGCGCCCGGCGTTTGAACAGTGCCGCCTCGGCGGCGTGATCATGCATGGTTATTCGCTTTCTACGCGGCAATGGATTCTCTCCGGCTCAAACAGTTAATGCAAAGTCAGCTAAAGCAAGTGGCTCTTGGGTGCCTTATTCCCTGTGGTAGGGATGATTGTTGTTGATGCTCCAGGCCCGGTACAGACTCTCGGCCACCACGACTCTCACCAAAGGGTGGGGCAGGGTCAGGGCCGACAGACACCAGCTTTGGCTGGCGGCTTGTTTACAGGCAGGAGCCAGGCCTTCCGGGCCGCCTATCAGCAGGCTGACATCCCGGCCATCGAGCTGCCACTTTTCCATGGCAGAGGCGAGCTCTGGAGTCGTCCAGTTCCTGCCCGGCAGATCCAGAGTGACGATATGGTTGCCCTTGGGGATCGCGGCCAACATGGCTTCGCCCTCTTTTTGCAGAATACGGGCGATATCGGCATTCTTGCCCCGCTTGCCGGCGGGGATTTCAACCAGCTCCAGCGCCATGTCCCTGGGGAAGCGGCGCTGGTACTCGGCGAAACCCTTGCTGACCCAGTCCGGCATTTTGGTGCCTACGGCAACGAGTTGCAGTTTCATCAGGCGTTGGCGTCAGACCAGAGTTTTTCCAACTGGTAATGTTCGCGGGTTTGCTCCTGCATCACATGCAGAATCACATCACCCAGATCCACCAGAACCCAGTCGCTGCTGTCGCGGCCTTCTACGCCCTGAGGTTGCATACCGGCTTGTTTGGCTTCGGCAACTACATTTTCAGCAATGGCGCGAACATGGGTCTTGGATGTGCCTGAGCAGATAACCATAAAGTCGGTCACGTTGGACGTTTTGCTGACATCCAGCACGACTATGTCCCGGGCCTTGAGATCATCGACCTTGTCGACAACAAATTGTTTCAGTTCTGTGCCTTGCACGCTGAAGATCCTCTCATGTTTTTGATCAAGCGCAGTAGTATATCAGCGCTGGCGGGCAAGTCCCATAGGATTTATCGCCCATCCACCGCAGTTAACCGCCAAGATAGAGGCGGTTTGTAACTATATATTCGAGCACGGCTTTGGGCATGGCGGCGCTGCAGGCATTAATGTTACCGGCGGCGATGGCGCGGCGAATGGCCGTGGAGGAGAAGGGCTGCGGCTTGACCGAGAGGCTGATGATTTTGCCGCTTTGATGTTGGCCCTTGTCTCTTGCTGCCAAGGCCTGGGTGACTGAGCAGCTTCTTTGGGCCAGTTCGGTTTGGATTTCGGCGTCCTTTGGCAGGTGCCAGTCCGGGCGCTGGCAAACCACCAGGTTACAGAGGGAAAACAGCCGCTGCCATTGATGCCAGCTCGGCAGCGACAGCAAGGAATCTGTACCCATGATGAATTGAAATTCGGCGCCTGGGAAAGCCTGCTGCAGCGCTTCCAGCGTCGCGACACTGTAGGAGGGGGCATTGCGCTTGAGCTCGATATCGCAAATGTCCATATCGGGGAACTCGTCGCAGGCCAGTTTAAGCATGGCCAGGCGCTGCTCGCTGCTGGCGGTGGCCTTAGCCTTGTGCGGCGGAATATGGTTCGGCAGCAACCAGAGCTTATCCAGTTCTAGCCGGGCTTTGACTTCGGCCGCGGGTTTGAGGTGACCATAGTGAACTGGGTCGAAAGTACCGCCCATCAGCCCGATACGCATCTAGTCTCCTCAGTCGAACTCAATATGGCCAAGATGGCGCGCCGCTTTGGGATCGAACAGCAAACACAGATGGGACAGGCCGGTCCAGTTTTCCTGGCCTTGCTGTTTCAGTGCCAGCTCCAGTTTGGAGGCGATAGCCAGCATGGACTCTATGGCTTCCAGGCTCAGCCGGGTGAGGGCGCCCTGATAGAGCGGCTTGCGCTTGTCCCAAATTCTATGCTTGCCGAACAGGCTATTGAGGCTCTCGCCCTGACTGCGGGCCGATTGCAGCGTCAGCAGCAAGGTCAGCTCTTTTTGCAGCGCCCAATGGATAATGGGCATGGCGGTTTCTTCGGCCTTGAGCTGGGCGAGGATATGTTGGGCCTTATCCTGTTGGTTGGCCAGCAGGGCATCGGTCAATTGGAACACGCTGAAGCGGGATTGATCTTCGAAGTAGCGGCTCAACTCTTCGCTGTCCACAGGACGGGCACCGGCCAGCAGTTGCAGCAGTTGCATCGCCTGATCGGCCGCCAGCAGATTGCCTTCGTAGAGGGCATACAGCATGGCTCTGGCATCGTTTTTGAGATTGAGCCGATAGTATTGAATACGGCCGTCGAGCCAGCGCTGAAACTGAGCCCCTTCGGGGGTAGCGCAAGGAACATAAAGACCTTGACTGTCCAGGGCCTTGAACCACTTGCTGTTTTGCTGATCGCGGCCAAGCTTGGGGCCGTCGATGATAAGCAAGATATCCGGGTTTTGTTCGGCGATAAGGCTTTGCAGCATGGCGCCGCCATCGGCGCCCGGCTTGGCCTGTGGCAGGTTGAGCTCTATGATCCTGCGACTGGCAAACAGGCTCATGGCGTGCCATTCGTTGGCGAGATCCTGCCAGTTGAAGTTGGCTTCCTGAGTTAGTTGTAACCTTTCTTCAAAGCCTTGGCTACGGGCGGCAGCCAGGATTTGCCGCTTACTGCTGTCCAGCAGATAGGGATCGTCGCCCAGCAGCAGATAGCAGGATTTCAGCGGCGATAACTGCCGGTGTAACTGATCCGGATAGACCCGCATCAGTTCACCTCGATGGCGGCCAGGGTCTGGATGATGTTATCGGCTGCCTGAATGCGCATCTCTTTGACCAGCAACTCCATCTCCCGGCTCTTGGCCAAGGCGGTGCGGGGGTCGTCGAGATAATCGCGGCGGATTTCCACATCGAAAGGCTGTGCTTCCTTACCCGGTAGAGACACGGCAAAACGCACATGGTAGATGAGTTCATATTCGGCGACGTTGCCTGTGGGGTAGAGCGATAAGGTTGAGCGCTCCAGAGTGTCGCTCAGCAGCACCAGCCGGGGAATGCCCTTGGCGGGTTCCTCTATGCCGACATTGTTGAGACGCAGACGTTCACGCACCAGGCGGCTCAGCTCGCTGTATTTGTCGCTGCTCTCCAGGCTCAGCTTGCTTAGCTCGGGCGGAATGGAATAACTTCCCTGGAGTTGAAAGCCGCAACCGGCACTGGTCATAACGACCAGTGCCAGCAGGGCGAACATCAACTGCTTCACGCTTAAAGATAGTTTCAGCATGGATGTCCTGTTTTTTCTCAGTTGGCGACTATGTTCAGCAGTTTGCCGGGAACATAGATCACCTTGCGGATGGTCTTGCCTTCGGTGTGCTTCATCACCTGCTCATCGGCCAGACCCAGGGCTTCGACCTCTTCCTTGGCAGCATCGGCTGCCACAGTGATCTTGGCTCTGAGCTTACCGTTGACCTGCACCACGATAAGCTTGCTGTCTTCGACCAGTGCAGATTCGTCGGTTTCAGGCCAGCTGGCTGACTCGATATCGCCTTCCATGCCCAGCTCCTGCCACAGGTTGAAACTCAGGTGCGGGGTGATGGGGTACAAGAGACGCACAATGGCCGACAGGGCTTCGGCCATCAGGGCTCTGTCCTGCTCGGTTTCCTGTGGAGCCTTTTGCAGTGCATTCATCAGTTCCATCACAGCAGCAATGGCGGTGTTGAACATCTGGCGGCGGCCGATATCGTCGGTCACCTTGGCGATGGTTTTGTGCAGTTCGCGGCGCAGCGTTTTCTGCTCGCCGGTCAGAGCCGCGATATCCAGCGCTGGAGCTTCGCCCTTGGATATATGGTCGTGGGCCAGTTTCCACAGACGCTTGATAAAGCGGTGGGCACCTTCCACGCCTGATTCCTGCCATTCCAGTGTCAGCTCCGGTGGTGCGGCAAACATCATGAACAGTCGCACAGTATCGGCGCCGTACTTCTCCACCATCACTTGCGGGTCGATACCATTGTTTTTCGACTTGGACATCTTGCTCATGCCGGTGTAAGTCAGTTCATGGCCTTCGCTGTCCACCGCCTTGAGGATCCGACCCTTGTCGTCTTTCTCAACCACAGTCACTTCCAGTGGCGATACCCAAACGCGGGCGCCTTTCTCGTTGCTGTAGTAGAAAGCATCGGCCAGTACCATGCCTTGGGTCAACAGGCGCTTGGCAGGCTCATTGGAGTTAACCAAACCGGCATCGCGCAGCAGTTTGTGGAAGAAGCGGAAGTACAACAGGTGCATACAGGCGTGTTCGATACCGCCTATGTATTGATCTACCGGCAGCCAGTAGTCGGCCTTGGCTGGATCCAGCATCTGATCTGCCTTGGGCGAGCAGTAGCGGGCATAGTACCAGCTGGACTCCATAAAGGTGTCGAAGGTGTCGGTTTCGCGCAGGGCATTTTGGCCGTTGATTGTGGTTTTGGCCCACTCTTTGTCGGCCTTGATTGGGCTTTGGACCCCGTCCATGACCACATCTTCCGGCAGAATGACCGGCAGTTGTTCTTCCGGCGTCGGCATCACAGTGCCGTCTTCCAGAGTCACCATAGGGATAGGTGCGCCCCAGTAACGCTGGCGGCTGACGCCCCAGTCGCGCAGACGGAAATTAACCTGGCGCTTGCCTTTGCCTTCGGCACTCAGCTTGTCGGCGATGGCGTTGAAGGCGGCTTCAAAGTCCAGACCATCGAACTCGGCCGAGTTGAACAGTATGCCTTTTTCAGTGTAAGCGGCTTCAGAGATATCCAGCTCGCCATCGGCAGGCTTAATCACGCCCTTGATCGCCAGGCCATACTTGGTGGCGAATTCATAGTCACGCTGGTCGTGGCCGGGAACCGACATTACGGCGCCGGTACCATAGTTCATCAGGACAAAGTTGGCGGCCCAAACCGGGACTTCTTCGCCTGTCAGCGGGTGGATAGCCTTGAGGCCGGTATCAACACCTTTTTTCTCCATAGTGGCCAGCTCGGCCTCGGAGGCGGTGCTCTGCTTGCACTCTTCAACAAAGGCTGCCAGCGCCGGGTTGTTGGCGGCGGCTTTCTCGGCCAGCGGGTGACCGGCGGCAATGGCCACATAGGTCACGCCCATCACGGTATCCGGACGTGTGGTGTAGATGTCGAAGCTATCGTCAGAACCAGCCACCTTGAAGGTCATCTCGACCCCTTCGGAGCGACCAATCCAGTTACGCTGCATGGTCTTGACCTGCTCAGGCCAACCTTCGAGGGTATCGATATCATTCAACAGCTCTTCGGCGTACTGAGTGATCTTGATGAACCACTGAGGGATCTCTTTCTGCTCCACTACAGTGTCGCAGCGCCAGCAGCAACCATCGATAACCTGCTCGTTGGCCAGCACTGTCTGGTCATTGGGGCACCAGTTGACCGAAGAGGTCTTCTTGTACACCAAGCCTTTTTCATACAGTTTGGTGAAGAACCACTGTTCCCAGCGATAGTATTCCGGGGTACAGGTGGCAATTTCACGGCTCCAGTCGTAGCCAAAACCCAGCATTTTCAGCTGGTTCTTCATGTAATCTATGTTTTCATAGGTCCAAGGCGCCGGCGCAGTGGCGTTCTTGATCGCGGCATTTTCTGCCGGTAGACCGAAGGCATCCCAGCCGATGGGCTGAAGCACATTTTTACCCTGCAGACGCTGGAAACGGGAAACTACGTCACCTATGGTGTAGTTACGCACGTGTCCCATATGCAGCCGACCTGAAGGATAGGGGAACATAGAGAGGCAGTAGAACTTCTCTTTACTCGGATCTTCGGTGACTTCAAAAGTTTTCTTTTCTGCCCAGTGCGTTTGCACTTTGGCTTCGATTTCTGAGGGATTATATTGCTCTTGCATCAGGTTTTTCGGCAATGCCGCCCATTATTTTGACATGCGCGCTATACTGCGCCGTTTAGATCTGCATAGAATAAACCAGAAGTGAGTCATTAAGAAAGGTTCGTCTTAAAGGAGTATTGGCCATGAGTGAGAGAAGTACGGAGTTACTGGCGCTGTATCAGGCCTTGATTGACAGAGTCAAACAACAGTATGACCAAGATAACTCATTGACAGTGAAGAGCTTATTTAATTCTATCAAGGAAGGGAAAGAGTATTTGGCTATCAAGCAGCAGGCCGGTGAGGCCGAGCTGTCTCTGGTCGAGGAATTCCTCAAGCGGGATATCGCCAGCTATATTCAGAGCCAAACGGAAGATGACATCAGTTACAGCCCTACTATGCTGACGCTGGAAAATACCCTCTGGCACTGGTTGGGTGAAATCAGCGACCGCAGCCAGGTGGAGTGGCACGAACTGGCCCATGAATTCAAACACCATGGCTATTATCAGAGCGGCGATATCGTCAGTCAGGGTAAAATGGTCTGCAGTAACTGCGGCCATGAGATGGACTTCGAGTTCCCTGGCATTATTCCCGACTGCCCCGAGTGTGACCACTCGGAATTTACCCGTGAAGCGCTGGCGCCCTGAGTTGCCAGCATCCAGATTTTGAATGGACGAGGCCCGGAGTTGCAAACTCGTAAAAAGGGATCGTGTTGTGAGAGCTGGGTTTGAGTGAGAAAAGTGCCAATTAGCAAGCCCGGCTTTGGCCGGGCTTGTTGTTGGGGATTGTCAGTTGATCTTGAGCAACTCCACATCAAAAATCAGTACTGAACCCGGCGGGATCGAGCCGGCAGAGCGATTGCCGTAGCCCAGACTGCTGGGAATAAAGAAGCGCATCTTGTCGCCTTCTGTCATCAACTGAACCCCTTCGGTCCAGCCCTTGATCACCTGATTGAGTGGAAAGGCGATGGGCTCACCGCGATCGACCGAGCTGTCAAACACAGTGCCGTCAATCAGGGTGCCATGGTAGTGCACTGTCACCTTATCCTTGGGACCCGGATGAACCTGGCCT
Organism: Shewanella sp. ECSMB14102; assembly: GCF_000813075.1. Classification (NCBI taxonomy): domain Bacteria; kingdom Pseudomonadati; phylum Pseudomonadota; class Gammaproteobacteria; order Alteromonadales; family Shewanellaceae; genus Shewanella; species Shewanella sp. ECSMB14102. Next base: position 81,888 of record NZ_JWGX01000024.1, on the reverse strand, counting down.
TGCCCCTTGTGCAGTAACTGATACTGCAGCCCCGAGTCTGTGGTGACCACCCCCTCTTTATGCTTGTTGGCCTCAAGAAATACCTCGCCCTTGGCAACATTCTCTTTTGCCAGTTTCTGGCCATTCATAGTGGTGAAAAAGTAAAAAATAACTGCGGCGATAACCACCACGGCAAGCAACATTCTCATTTGGGGATCCTCTGTCCTGAAGGTGGCGCTATCTTAGCAGTTGGACTGCGGCATTTACAGCTAAGGGAAGGTGCGAACAAGTCCCATGTGTACTCTGCGTCGGCTTACGGGCTTGGATGCAAGGCGTGGTTCGCCGCAAATGGCCCTAGTCCTTTGCAAGAAGCACAACACAGCAGGCAGGCCTGTAAGCCACGCCCTTCGGGGCTTTCACAGCAACCGGCTCTCTGCGTTATCCGACTTCGACAGGCCCCGGCATGCCTTCAGTCAGATGCCTTGAACGCCAATTGCTGTGCAAGCCACTCTCTACAAAAGAGAAGGCCACGAGGACTTATTCGCACCTTCCTTAGGGTTATAGTGTACTTTTGTCGGGCTTTATCCCTCGGGCAGACTTGTGTAGGCTATTGATAAAAAAGTGAAAGCTAAATCAGCTCTCCGCAGAATAATCATAATAAGACTCAAGGAAACCCCTATGCTCAATCGCGCCTCCCGGCCACTGGTCAAGCTGGTGGATAAGTATCTGCCCGATCCCTATATCTTTGTGCTCCTGCTTACTTTATTGGTGTTTGCCGCCGCCATGCTCGGCCAGCAAAAGACACCGGTAGAAGTGCTGGGTTATTGGGGCAGCGGTTTTTGGAACCTGCTTAGTTTCTCGATGCAGATGTTGCTGGTGCTGGTGGCCGGTTTTATGTTGGCCAGCTCGCCGCCGGTGAAGAAGTTGCTGGATGCCATAGCGTCCGTGGCCCGCAGCGCGCCGCAGGCTATCATACTGGTGACCTTGGTTTCCTTGGCGGCCAGTTGGCTTAACTGGGGGTTCGGTTTGGTGGTTGGTGCCTTGTTTGCCAAGGCGTTGGCGCGCCGGGTCAAGGTGGATTACCGTTTGCTGGTGGCCAGCGCCTATTCGGGCTTTGTGGTCTGGCATGGCGGCTTGGCGGGCTCAGTGCCCTTGACAGTGGCCACACCAGGACACTTTGCCGAGGCGCAGATAGGCATTATTCCTACCTCGGAAACTATTTTTGCCGGCTTTAATCTGCTGCTACTTGCCTTGCTGTTTATCATAATGCCGCTGGTCAATCGCTTTATGCTGCCGGATGACAAAGAGTCAGTGATAGTCGATCCTGCGCTGCTCGAGGATGCTGCGCCGACTCAGAGTGAGAACAAACGCCCGGCCGACTATCTGGAGAACAGCCGGATACTCGGGATCCTGGTGGGCCTGTGTGGTCTCGGGTATCTGGGGTATTGGTTCTTTGTTCAGGGGGGCAGTCTTAACCTCAACATAGTCAACTTCCTGTTTCTGTTCCTGGCGATAACCTTGCACCAGACGCCGCGCAGTCTGCTGGTCAGTCTCAATGAGGCGATAAAGGGCGGCGCCGGAATAGTGATCCAGTTTCCCTTCTACGCCGGCATCATGGCGGTGATGGTACAGTCCGGGTTGGCGCAGAGTATCTCTTCGGGTTTTGTTGCCATTGCCAGCGCCGAGTCACTGCCATTCTGGAGCTTTATCAGCGCCGGGGTGGTGAATATCTTCGTGCCATCCGGTGGCGGCCAGTGGGCGGTACAGGCACCTATCATGTTGCCGGCCGCCGAGGCACTTGGCGCCGATGTCGCCAGGGTGGCCATGGCGGTGGCCTGGGGGGATGCCTGGACCAACCTGATCCAGCCTTTTTGGGCGCTGCCTGTGTTGGCCATTGCCGGGCTCAAGGCCCGGGATATCATGGGGTTTTGTCTGATGCAGTTGCTGATCACCGGCGTGGTGATAAGTGTTGCCCTCAGTTGGTTTTAGGCCAGCTATGCTTGCTGATCCCCTTGATATACAGGCTCTTGTGATAGGCCCAACCGAAAGCGAGGATCAGCAGCAACCCCGAAACCACAGGGGTTAGCAAAAACTGCCAGTCGGCCCCGGCCAGCATCACCAGCAAGGGGTTGGCACCGGCCGGTGGATGTGTGGTGTTGGTCAGCATCATCAGGCCGACACCCAGGCCGGTTCCCAGCCCCAGTGTCAGCGGCGACACTCCCAAGGTGTGCAATAACAAGAGTCCCAGAGCGCAGGTGAGCAGATGGCCGAAGAAAATGTTTTTCGGCTGCGCCAGCGGGCTTTGGGGCAGGGCGTAGAGCAACACCATAGTGGCGCCGAATGGTGCCATCAGCAGCAGACTCCAGCTCAGGTTCTGCGTCAGCATCTCCTGTAATCCCGCCAGTAATCCAATACAGCTTCCGGCGCCCAGTGTGGCCCAGGCGGCAGCTTGCCAACGGTTTGTCGCCGCTTGGGCTGTGTTTTTTGCAGCAGGTGTTGCGGTCAGGGGCGGTGTGTTGTCCATATCTGTTTTCCTTTGGTTGTCAGCGTTTCGCTTGGTAGAACAATCGGTCTACTTTTTATGGTAGACAGACCGTTCTACTTTTGTCAAACTCAGATTGAATCGTTAAGGAGCGTGAGATGGACAAGGTTTCCCAACTGCTTGCCGGCGCCTTTGAACTCTTTTATCGAGAGAGTGTGCATGGGGTGGGTATCAATCAAATTCTGGCCGAGGCCGGCATAGCCAAGAAGACCCTTTATCATCATTTCGAGGGTAAGGAGGCCCTGGTGCTGGCCGTGGTGCGTTATCGCGATCAGCTGTTTTTTGATTGGTTGAATCAAAGGCTGGAGGCGGCGCAAACGCCGACGGAGCTGGTTCATGAGCTGTTTAACGCCCTGGATGATTGGTTCAACAGCCGGGTTGAATCCCTGAGCCAGTTTCGCGGCTGTTTCTTTATCAATACCGCCGCCGAGTATCCCTCACCCGAGCATCCGGTAAATCGTCTCTGCCGTGAGCATAAGGCCAGGGTTCAAAATGAGCTTGAGCAGAAGTTGTCGCCTTGGCTTGGCAACGAGCGCGCTCGTGAGTTGGCCGGGCAGTTGTGTTTGATTAAAGAGGGGGCGATAGTCTCGGCCCAGCTCGTCAGTCGGCAGTATGCTGCCGAGCGCGGCCGCAAGCTGGCACTGAGCTTACTTGATTAAGCCTAGATGATTGAGCCTGCTTGATAGGTGAGCTTGCCCTTGAGTTTAGAGCCAACCGTTAAAAGGCTATCTCGGGCAGCTGTGCCAGCCATCCCAGCTTAAGAGCGGCGCCAAGCACCAACAGGTTGAGGCCGACACAGCACCAGAACAGGAGTCTGAAACTTGTTTTACTGGTCTTGTGGCGAAACTGATGGCGTGCCAGTAAAGCGCCGGGCCAACCACCGAGCAAGCCGGTCAGTTGCAGGGTCGACTCCTTGGTGCGCCAGCGGCCTGTTTCAGCGGCCTTTTTATCGCGGGCATAGAGCCAATAACAGAGAAGGCTCAGCAGCAGATACCAGACGGGCACCAAGAGCGGCAGCTTATCCAGTGCCACTAAAGCCAGTAGCAGCAGGGCAAACAGGGCGGTGAGCTTACCGATGAAATACTTGTGACTGCTGCGCTTATTCTGCTGACGCTGCTTTTGTTTGAGTCTGCCCCTGTCCTCGGGAAAGAAGGCCTGTTTTGCCTGGCGCCGACCCTTGTCATCCTGGGTGATTTCAAAGGTCAGCACGTCGCCCACTTGTGGCCTGCGACCGCTCAGGCTCAGTGATTTAATGTGCAGAAACACCCGTTCACTGCCGTCATTGGGGCTGATAAACCCAAAGCCTTTATCGTCCTGCCAATGGCTGACTTTTCCTTTGTGCTTCATGTGTTTGACTCGTGAGTATTCATGGCGTTATTGGTTGGCTTCTTGCCAAAGGCCAGACGACGCCAGAGCCATTCCAGCGGCCCTTGGTTGAAGAACCTAAGATAGCAGCCGGCCAGTATTATCTGTACCAAGGCATAACCCAGGGCTATGGCCAGGTAGTCTATGCGCTCAAGTGTCAGCAGCAATTCGGGCGCCTGATGGCGAAACAGCCAGATCCCAAAACAGGACTGCAGAATATACAGGCTCAAGGGGATCCGGCCAACCGCCTGCAGGCGCATTTGCAGCCATGGCAGGCGTCGGCCGAACTTAACTAACAGATGCGCATAGACGATAGCCATGGGAATGGCGCTCAGCATGACCAGAATATCGGAAAGCATCACCAGTTTGGGGCGGGATTGCAGGCTGAGAATCGTGTCCGCCAGCGACAGCAGCAAGCTCAGTGCCAGCAATTTCCCCAATTTGCCCTGGGGTAAACCTTGGTCAAACAGCCCGCGACGATACAGGCTGATCCCCAGCAGCATCACACCGCTGACAAACCACAGCAGAGTAAATGGCAGGGAAATCAGCATCAGCAAGGTCATAAACAGGTGCATCAGCAACTGCTCGCCATAGCTGCCGGTCCAGGCGCTGTATTGTTCATTGAAAAGGGCGTTGCCGCGGATCCAGGCTTCATCACCCGGCAGAAAGATCATCAGGCCATAGGCCAGGATGCCGATGGCGATAAAGAGCAGTGCCCGCCTTTGCTGGGCTTCAATCTCCAGGTTACGATAATGCCAGGTGAGGAAGCCACAAATGCTATAGGTGAGCAGGATATCCCCCGGCCAGATAAACAGGCTGTGCAGCGCCCCAAAGAACATCAGCCAGAGTAAGCGCGAGCGTATTAAGGGGAAGGGCTCCAATCCTCTGGCGAGGAAATTCTGTTGTTGAATATAGAGGCCGACACCGAAGAGCATGGAAAACAGGCTGAGGAAGCGCCCCTCCAGCAGAAAATTACTCAGGGTTTCGGTAATGGCATCGGTTAAATGAAACTCGGGAAAGGGCGCATAACCATATAAGGTGACGCCCATAAAACTCACATTGAGAAAGAATATCCCTAATACCGCCAGCCCTCTGACGGCATCGATATTGGGGTTGTGACTGATTTTGACCGGCTGTCCCTGCATCTTTTCCCTGCCTATTTTTGTATACCATCTATGGCTTTTATTAACAGAGCTAAGTTAGCAATCAAACCCGAATGAGGGAAGTGCTCGCTTGTTTCAAATTATGATCCCTTCTCGGTCGCGTTTTTAGCCGGCTTGGCCGAGATCCAGAGCCTGATATTGCCCTTGACCACCAGGATATCATTGCTGTCATAGGCGAGCACCTCGACATCAAGATCCCCCGGCTGCCAGGCGTTGGCATCAACCTTGGCCACACAGCGGATATCGCTGCCGGCCTTGGCGGTGTAATCCAGCGTCATGCCCTTGGGGATCCAGCGCAGATGAGGTGGTATTGAAGCCTCGGCCATGACCCCCATCGCCATTTCCAGGCCGTTGCAGATGGCAATGACATGTACTGTACCTATGTGATTCTCCACTGCGCGGCGTTTACGCAACAGGCATTCACAGTAGTTGGGCTCCAACTGAGTAATTATCGGCTTGATACTGCCAAAGTAGGGCGCCATCCGGCTGACCAGCAAGGAGAATATCTTATTGCCAAAGGGCAGGCGCCGGCATTTGTGATACAAGTTCAGGGTCGAATTGGCGGTTTTACTCATAGTGATTCCTTGTGGGTATTCCTTTTTGATGTTTTTTGTTGGTATAGGGTAATGTTTTTGTTATTACTCTGGTCGGATGAGTGTGTATGCTGACGAGCGCTTTGGCAAGAGCCAAGAGGCAAGAGCTAAAAGGAAAGAACCAAGAGCATTGGCTGAGATGAGCGAGGGGCTCGCCAATCTGATCTGGGGCTGAACCGATAGAATAAAAACGCGTGGCAGCAACTGGTGCCTGTGCTTAAATGGCGGTTTCTTCGGGAAGGTGCGAATGGGTGAACCTTTTGCAAGTGCAAGAATCACTTCCTTGGACAATCCAACTTCAATCAGGATTGGTATAATCCGCGAGAATTATCAAAACAGTAGTAAGGAAACCTAGTGAAATTTCTGTTGACCTACCTCAAGGGGCTGGCCATGGGGGCCGCCGATGTGGTGCCCGGCGTTTCCGGGGGAACCATAGCCTTTATCACCGGCATCTATGACACCCTGTTGGAAAGTATTCGCCGTATTAATCCCAGTCTTTGGGGCATTATACGCCGTGACGGTATCAAGGCGGCGTTTGCGCATATCAATGGCGCCTTTTTGTTGAGTCTGTTGGCGGGTATCCTCAGCAGTATTCTGAGCCTGGCCAAGCTTATTTCTTACCTGCTGGCACATCATCCTATTCCTGTATGGTCATTCTTTTTCGGGCTGATCCTTATCTCTGTGGTGCATATGCTGCGCCAGGTCAAGGGCGGTTTTTCACTGCCACGGCTATTGATATTCGCGTTGGGAGTGGCCTTTGCCTGGGGCATTACCGTGCTGAGCCCGGTCGAGTTGGAGGCCAGCTACTTTAATATTTTTGTTGGCGGTGCCATTGCCATTTGCGCCATGATACTGCCAGGGATATCCGGCAGCTTTATCCTCTTGCTGTTGGGGCTTTATCCAGCCGTGCTGGCGGCGGCCAAGAATATCCAGTTGGACATTCTCGGCTGTTTTGCTGTCGGCGCCGTGATAGGTATCCTGAGTTTCAGCCATCTGCTGTCGGCGTTGCTGCGGCGCTTTCACGATGCCACCCTTATCTTCCTTACCGGGCTTATGCTGGGAACGCTGGGCAAGATCTGGCCCTGGAAACAGACGCTGAGCTGGCGCACCAACTCCCATGGTGAGCAGGTACCCCTGGTGCAGCAAAACCTGTCACCCTTTGGCTTTGAGCAGCTGACACAGCAGCCGCATCAGTTGGGGTTGGCGCTCTTGTGCGCCGCCGCTGGAATTGGCCTGGTACTCCTGGTTGAGCGTCTGGGGGCAGGCAAGCAATAATTTCAGGCGTTAGTGCCCTGCAGTGAAAGATATCAATGACAGAAAACGGGAGTTCAAGACTCCCGTTTTTTATCTCCCTTCGAATCTCTCTTAAATGCCTTTGCGTTACAGGTTTCATCCAAGATGGGGGCTACTTCGCCAGCGGATAGCCCAGGCTTGCTGAGCTTGACTCCTTTTAAGGTCTTGTATGACTTGCCCGGCAAGTCGATCCTTCTTTACTAAAAAAATATTGTACAAAAACTTGATCCTTGTACAGGTGTATGCCTTAATCTACTACAAGGTTATACAAGGATTCTCAATATGTACAAGTTTGAGCCGCGGCGAATTCAACTGGGTATCAGTGCCTGCCTGTTGGGGCAGCAGGTGCGTTTTGACGGTGGTCATAAGAATTCTGTTTATTGCCAGCAGGAGCTTAGGCAACATTTCGACTTTGTGCCAGTCTGTCCTGAGATGGCAATAGGCATGGGCGCGCCACGCAAGAGCATACGTCAGGTGCGCCGCGGTGATGAGATTAGGATCCAGAGCCGTGATGCCAGCTTGGATGTAACCGAGAGCCTGCAAAGTTTCAGTGAGCAAAAAGTCGCTGAGTTGGGGTTTTTAAGTGGCTATCTGCTTTGTGCCAAATCACCTACCTGCGGCATGGAACGGGTCACTGTCTACAAGGAAGGCGGCGATCAGGGGAATCGCAGTGGCATAGGTGTGTTCGCCAAGGCCCTGATGCAACGCTGGCCACAACTGCCGGTTGAAGAAGAGGGGCGCTTGAACGATTTGGTGATCAGGGAAAACTTTTTCACCCGGGTGTACGCCTTCCACGACTGGCAGTGTCTGCTGCACTCCGGCTTGAGCCTGCACAAATTGACCCAATTTCATGCCAGATACAAATACCTCTTGTTGGCGCACAGTCCGGCTCATTATCGCCAACTTGGCCCCTTGCTGGCTGAAGGTGGTGAAGACTTGCAGGAAACTGCCCGGCGTTACTTCGAAGGCTTTATGGAGGCGCTGAAAAATAAGGCCAGTCGCCGCAATCACACCAGTGCGCTGCAACACATTCAGGGCTATTTCAAACAAAAACTGACTAAGGCACAGAAGGCTGAGCTTAGTCAGGTGATAGATGAATATCGTCAGGGGTTGCAACCTCTGTTGGTGCCGCTGACATTGATTAAACACTACTTGAGGGAGCATCCGCAGCCGTATATTGCGGCCCAGGTTTATCTCAACCCTCATCCACAGGAGTTAAAACTGCGTTATGCCTACTGATAACATTGCCAACCTTTCCATCGGCGAAGTCGCCAGACTGACCGGGGTGAATCCTGTCACCTTGCGCGCCTGGCAGCGACGGTTTGGACTGGTTATCCCGCAGCGCACCCCCAAGGGCCATAGACTCTACACTCAGGAGCAGGTGCAACAGATCCGTGAAATCCTCTCCTGGCTTGAGCAGGGCGTGGCCATCAGCAAGGTCAAGCCACTGCTCAGTGGCCAGACAGAAAAACAGCTGCAGCAAGAAAATGAAGACGACGACTGGCTGAAGTTCAGCAGCAGTCTCACCGAGGCGGCACTTTCTCTCAGCAGTGCCCGCTTTGGCCGCTTGCTGGATGAATTCAGTGCCCTCTATCCCATCGCCTTGTGTTGTCGGCGCTTGCGCCATTGGTTGCAAGTATTGGACACCCAACTCGATGAACGCCTCGACGGCGCATTTGTCCGCAGTTGGCTCGAAAGCCGTCTGGCTCACTATGTCGGCGCCCGCAGCGAGCAGTTGCTGCGCCAGAAACCCCGCTGGCAACTTCTTTATCTGCCGCTTGGCAAGCAGCCGGCCTGGAGTGAGATCTTGTTGCAACTGGAGCTTATCACCCGGGGTGTCAGCCTTTTGCCGCTCAATATAGAGGAGCCTTTGGAAGGTCAGGGGTTGCAACTCTTGGCACACAGGCTGCCGCTGCAGGGACTCTTGTTGCTGCCGCCTTCCCAGTTGCCGGGCAGCAGTGTCAAAGCCCTGTTCCAGTTGGCGAGCGCTTTGGAATATCCATTGATCTTGAGCGGGGATTATGTGGCGGCTCACACCAATGCCTTTGAGCACTATGCCAAGGAACTGGCTGTGACTGAAAAAGGCGCCAACAAGAACCGGGAGCCCGTCAAGAATCCTGTGCTTTGCAGCAGCAATGCCGCCATATTGGCACTGCTGGGTCAGGCCGAGTCCGCCTCAAAACAACCGGAGGACAAGTAACATGTCCCAGTCCTTGCCCAATCATGTGCCTTCCAGTGAAAAGGCCTGTGTTGCCATCTGGTTTCGCAGCGATCTGCGCACTTCAGATAACCAGGCCCTGTGGCTGGCGTGCGAAGCGGCAAGGGCCCAAGGTCTGCCGCTGCGGGGTTTTTATATTGCGACTCCGGCCCAGTGGCAGCAGCACTCTGTTGGTCCCATGCAGCTGGATTTCATCGAGCGCAGCGTCAATCAACTGCAACGGGCGTTGGCATCTTTGGGGATAGCTTTTGATTTGCTGCACTGTGACGATTTCTCTTTGGTGAATGTCACTGTCGAGGAGTATTGCCAACGCCAGGGCGTTAAGCAGATTTTTGCCGGGCGCGAGGTGGAGATTAACGAGCAGCGCCGGGATCAGGCGCTGGCACAGCTCACCAGGACTATAGGGGTGGGCCTGCAGTTTACCGATGAGCACTGTCTGCTGCCGCCCGGCAGCGTCCGTACCCAAGGTGGCGAAATGTATCGGGTATTTACCCCTTTCTTTCGCCGCTGGCGTGAGCTGCTGGGAAGTGAGGCGATAATGCCGCTGCCGGTACCTGCGCCTCTGGCCCCGGCTTTACCTGAACCCGCAGAGCTGAGTTTTAAGATCAGCAATCAAGGCAGTAAACAAGACAGCCACCACTGGCCAGTGGGTGAAGGGGCGGCCAGGCAGCGCCTCGATAGCTTTATTGCCAACCAGCTTGCCGATTACGGCCAGGAGCGGGATTTCCCGGCGCTCGATGGCACCAGTTGCCTGTCGCCCTATCTGGCGTTTGGAATTCTCAGCCCGCGGCAATGTGTGGCGGCGCTGCTCAATCGTTTCCCCGAGGCTATGGCAGAGGACAATAGTCCAGGGCGCAGCTGGCTGGCTGAGCTGGCCTGGCGCGAGTTTTACCGCCATCTGCTGCACGCCTGGCCCCAGCTGTGTATGGGGCGCAACTTCAACTCACTCGGTGATGACATAGTCTGGCGTAACGACCCGCAAGAGTTTGCCGCCTGGTGCGAGGGCCGTACCGGTTATCCGCTGGTGGATGCCGCCATGCGTCAGCTAAACCAGACCGGCTGGATGCACAATCGGCTGCGAATGGTGACCGCCAGCTTCCTCACCAAACACCTGTTGGTGGACTGGCGCTGGGGCGAGCAGTATTTTCGCCGCGCCCTGATAGATGGCGACCTGGCAGCCAATAACGGCGGCTGGCAGTGGTCTGCCGGCACCGGCTGTGATGCCCAGCCCTATTTCAGGATCTTCAACCCCATGAGCCAGAGCGAAAAGTTCGACCCTGACGCCAGTTTTATCCGCCGTTATCTGCCCGAACTGGCGCACTGGCCGCTTAAACAGATACACCATCCGGGCACAGCCGCATCGTCCCGCTTCACCGAGCCGAGTCTGTTTGCCACTGCGGCTTACCCACCACCTATAGTCGAGCACAGCGCGGCGCGGCAAAGGGCGTTGACCGCCCTGGCCGTACTGAAAAAGTCTGCCTGAACTCAGTTCATTAGCCGAGGGATTATCATGACCAGCCACTCAGTCACTGCGAACATAGCACCCGCTTCACAGCCGGCAGCGCCGCAGTCTCAGGAGATTATTCAGGCATTTATTGCCTTGTATCAATCCCTGGGCCCTGAGCAATTGCCCATATTGCGCCAAAGGCTGCAGGCCGTCTATGCGCCTGAGATCTGTTTTTGCGATCCCATGCACCGACTGGAGGGGCTTGAGCAACTGGAACAATATTTTGCCGGTTTGTATCGCAACCTGACCGAAATCGCCTTTGAGATCACTGACGTCTTGCCCGCCGGGGACCAGGCCGCTATCAGTTGGCAGATGAAGTATTGCCACCCCAAATTGAACCGGGGGCAGAGCATCAGCGTCGATGGTATCAGCCTCATCAAGTTTGGCGACAAAGTCCATTATCACAGGGATTATCTGGATCTGGGGCAGATGCTCTATGAACAGTTGCCGCTGCTGGGCTCAGTGGTGCGCATGGTCAAGGGTAGGGCAAGCCGATGAAGACGGTATTGATCACGGGTGCCAGCTCAGGCATAGGTGCCGAGCTTGCCAGACAATATGCCGCCGCCGGTTGGCGGGTCTTGGCCTGTGGCCGCAATGAACAAGCTCTGGCCGCCCTCGAAGGCTGCGAGCCTTTGAGGTTCGATGTCACCGACAGAGACTCGGTGCTGAAGCTGGGCAGCAAGCTCAAATTGGAGTTAGGCCAAGCCGACTGTGTGGATCTGCTGCTGCTCAATGCCGGTACCTGTGAGTACATAGACGAGGCTATGGCCTTTGACAGCGCCCTGTTTGAGCGGGTTATCCGCACCAATCTGTTGGCTGTGGGCTATTGCCTGGAAGCCTTTATGCCTTTGCTTGAGCGTGGCAGCCAACTGGCGCTGATGAGTTCAAGCGTTGTGATGCTGCCTTTCCCGAGGGCGGAGGCCTATGGCGCCTCCAAGGCCGGGATCAGTTACCTGGCGCAGAGCTTGCGGCTCGATCTGGCCCACAAGGGAATAGATGTCAGCGAAATTCGCCCGGGCTTTGTTAAAACGCCGCTCACCGACAAAAATGACTTCGCCATGCCGATGCGGATTTCCGCCGATAAAGCCGCCAACACCATCATCCAAGCCCTGGCCGCCAGACGGCGCCTGATTGCCTTTCCCGGGCGTTTTATCTGGCTGCTGACTCTGCTGAGCTGGCTGCCCCGCAGTTGGCTGGCCGCCGCCCTTGGTAAACCCTCTGCAAAAAACGGGAGCCCAGTATGACAGTTTCAACCGGCAATAAGCCGCGCATCGCCATAGTCGGTTCGGGGATCTCCTCGCTCACTTGTGGTTATCTGTTGTCACAGCAGTATGAGGTGACGTTGTTTGAAGCCGCCGATTATCTGGGTGGGCATACGGCCACTGTGGATGTTGAGCTTGACGGCAAACCCTACGCCATAGACACAGGGTTTATTGTGTTCAACGATCGCACTTATCCCAGGTTTCAGGCCTTGATGGCCCGGGTCGGTATCAAGGCGCTGGCGACCGAGATGAGCTTCTCGGTGCAAAACCTTGTCAGCGGTCTTGAATACAATGGCCATAGCCTGGCGACCCTGTTTGCGCAAAAGCGCAATCTGCTGAGTCCGACTTTTTGGGGGTTCCTGAGGGAGATTTTGGCCTTCAACAGCCGCTGCAAAGCCTTGTACCAAAGTGGTCGTTACCCGGCGGTGACGCTGGGGGAATTTCTCGACCAGCAGGGGTTTTCCGACTTCTTCTGTCAGCACTATATCCTGCCGATGGGCGCTGCTATCTGGTCGTCCAGCATTCAGGATATGCGCGCCTTCTCGCTGCCATTCTTTATCCGTTTCTTTGAACATCATGGACTGTTGGCCGTCAGCAATCGGCCGCAGTGGTATGTGCTCGAAGGCGGCTCCCGCAGTTATATTCCGGCGCTCAGCGCGCCCTTTGCCGAGCGGGTGCATCTCAACTCGCCGGTAGCACAAATCCGCCGCCAAGCGGGGGGCGTGCAGCTCAGAGTCAAGGATAGCTGGCATGAGTTTGATCAGGTGATCCTCGGCTGTCACAGCGATCAGGCGCTGGCCATGCTCAGTGACGCCAGTGAGCTGGAGCGGGAGATACTCTCCAGGCTTAAATACCAGGATAACCAGGTGACCTTGCACACTGATACCTCGCTGTTACCGAAGCATCGCGCCGCCTGGGCCAGTTGGAATTATCGTCTCGATGGTGATGCCAGCCGTCCCGCCTGCGTGACCTACAACATGAATATTTTGCAGCGCCTGCCAAAGTCTGCACCGGATTTTTTGGTGACCCTGAACCAGGATGAGGCGATAGCCGAGGACAAGGTGCTCAAACGTTTTGTTTATGCTCACCCGGTATTCAATGAACAGAGTCAGGCGGCGCAGCAACGCCGCAGCGAGATCTGCGGCCAAGACAGTATCCATTTTGTCGGCGCCTACTGGTACAACGGCTTTCATGAAGACGGGGTACGCAGCGCCCTGGATGTTTGTGAAAGGTTCGGGGTGAGCCTATGAAACCTGAAACGGGTCTCTACCTCGGCAGCGTCAGTCACTTGAGGCTAACGCCGGTAAGGCACAGCTTTCGCTATCCCTTTGCCTTGATGCTGCTGGACTTGGATGACTTGCCAAGGCTCTCATCCCTCAGCGGCTTGTTTGGTGAATCCCCTTGGTCAGTGCTGCGTTTTCGGCAGCAGGATTACCTCAAGGCGGCTTCAATATCGAATACTGCCTCATCGCTTAAACAGCGGGTACTGGATAAGGTGATTGCGCTCGGCGGCGAGGCCGGCTGCGACAGCGTGCTGTTCGCCGGGCAGCTGCGCCACTTCGGGCTCTATTTCAGCCCGGTCAATTTTTTCTACTGCTTTCAAGGTGATGAATATAAATACCTGTTGGCAGAGGTGAGCAATACCCCCTGGAATGAGCGTCACTGTTATCTGGTGTCGGCCGAGGCGCCGGCGCTTGGCGACAAGTGCTTCCATGTATCGCCTTTTATGTCGCTGGATTATCGCTATCGCTGGCATATTCCGGCGCCGGCAGAGCGGCTCGACTTGCGGATCAGCAATCTGCCCGGCAAGGGAGATGAGGCAGAGGCTGCCCCCGAGTCGCAAAAGGTCAGCTTCGATGCGGTATTAAGCCTTAAACGCCGCCCCTTCAATGGTCGTGAACTTAGACGTTATCTGTGGGGCTTTCCCTTGATGAGCCTGAAAATTCTTTGGCTCATCTATTGGCAAGCGCTGCGTTTGTGGCTTAAGCGGGTGCCCTTTGTGCCTTACGAGCGCAGGCCTCAGGGCGGCACGGACTGAGGCTAAGGAAGGTGCGAACAAGTCCCATGTGTACTCTGCGTCGGCTTACGGGCTTGGATGCAAGGCGTGGTTCGCAGCAAATGGCCCTAGTCCTTTGCAAGAAGCACAACACAGCAGGCAGGCCTGTAAGCCACGCCCTTCGGGGCTTTCACAGCAACCGGCTCTCTGCGTTATCCGACTTCGACAGGCCCCGGCATGCCTTCAGTCAGATGTCTTGAACGCCAATTGCTGTGCAAGCCAGAGTGCCACGAGGACTTATTTGCACCTTCCCTAAAGGTTTGGAAATTTCCCCGAGTGTGACAGCAAACATTGGAGAATGAGATGGAAAACACAGTAGCCAAGAACAGACAGCAGCTGGCCGCCAGCGGCAAGAGCCTATGGGCCAGAGTCATGCAACAGGCCTTGAATGCCTTGGAGGGCGGTTGTCTTAAACTGCAACTGGGCAGTGAGCAGTGGACCTTCGGCCCGCTCGACACAGACCTGGTCGCCATAATTCGTATTCACGATGAGCGCTTTTTTCGCCAGGTGATTCTGGGCGGCTCTATCGGCGCCGGTGAAGCCTATATTCAGGGGCACTGGTCCAGTCCGGATGTTACCGCAGTGGTGCGGCTGTTTGCCCGTAATCTGCCGCTGCTGGATAAGATAGAGCAGCGGTTCTCCTGGTTTTCCAACACAGTTAGCCGGGTGAAACACCTGCTGCGCCGAAACTCAAAGGCCGGTTCAAAGCGCAATATTCTGGCGCACTATGATCTGGGCAACCCCTTGTATCAGGCATTTCTCGACCCTGAGCTGCTCTATTCAAGCGCCGTCTATCCCCATGAACAGGCGCAGTTGGATGAGGCGCAGCAGTATAAGCTGCAACTGATTTGCGAGCGGCTGGATCTGCAGCCCGGCATGACTCTGCTGGAAATAGGTACCGGTTGGGGCGCCCTGGCTATCTATGCCGCCAAACACTATGGCGTCAAGGTAACCACCACCACGATTTCCGATGCCCAGTACCAATATGCCAGTGAACGGGTTGCCGCCGAAGGACTGAGTGAGCGCATTACCCTGTTGCGGCAGGATTATCGCCAGCTCAGCGGCCAGTATGACCGTTTGGTTTCGATAGAGATGATAGAGGCTGTGGGCCACGATTATCTGCCGGGCTTTTTTGCCGGCCTGGATGCCCTGCTCAAGCCGAACGGCAAGCTGTTGCTGCAGGCGATCACCATTAAAGATCAGCGCTATGACAGCTACCGCAAAGGGGTGGATTTTATTCAGCGCTATATTTTCCCCGGCGGCTGCCTGCCATCTGTCACCGAGATGACACGCCACTTGCAGCGGCAAACCTCCATGACCCTCTGGTCGTTGGATGATATAGGTCTCGACTATGCCCGCACCCTGAATGACTGGCATGCCAATTTCGATGACGCCAGGGAGCGGGTGCGTGAACTCGGTTATGGTGAGGACTTTGTGCGTATGTGGAAGTTTTACCTGAGTTACTGCGAAGGTGGTTTTCTTGAGCGCACCATAAGCACAGTGCAACTGACTGCGGTCAAGGACGGCTATCGTCCGCTGAGCTCAAGGCAAATCGCAGGTTAGGCCATGAAACTGTCATCGCCTTGGTTTTTTCTGCTGCTCAACGCCATCGTTTTCCAGTTGGGCTGGTGGTCTTTGATCCTGTTTGCCAATCAGGCGCTGGTGTTTGCTCTCTTGCTGCTTTGTGTCCAGTTGCTGCTTGTCAATCCGGGCTACCGCTCAGCCCTCATGGCCGAGAATGCCCAGGATCAGCACAGCCAACTGGCAGAGCAAAGCGTAAAGCGTAGCGGATACAGTATGAAAGCATTCAACGCCGTACTGATACCTGCTGTCATTGGCATAGTTTTGGACGCCATGCTGCACCTTGGCGGAGTATTTGAGTTTGACAGCCCCTCGCGACTTTTACCCTTGTGGCTCTGCTGTCTTTGGGGGCATTTTGCCGCGACCTTGGGGGTGAGTCTGGCCTGGCTCAGGGACTTGCCTAAATGGCAGCAGGCACTCTTTGGTGCTGTGGGGGGCGCAGGCAGTTACCTGGCGGCATTCAGGTTGGAGGCCGTGGCTTGGCCCCTGGGGCAATCGGCTACTTTTAGCTTGTTGATAATCATCTGGTCGCTGCTGCTGCCACTGTTAAGTTATTGCAACCTTAAGCTTGAATGGGGTAAAAATCCCCCAACTACAGGATTTCTCTGACGGAGACCGGCAATGAAACGATTCATCAAGGGTGTAAACAAGGGAGCAAAGCAAGTCGGTAAGCTGCATAAAGTAGGCTTTGCCGGGCTGATGATACTGCTTGGCCTACCCTCTCAGGCCTGGGCCGACAATTTACAGATTCAAGCACAGACTCAAGCACAGCAGGCTCAAGCGCTGAGCCAAGAGCAGACCCCTGAGCCCAAAGCTGCCCAGGTCGAGCCATCCAAGGCGGAGCTTGCCAGCTTTCGGGAAGTGGGCCGCGGTGAAATGGACTGGTGGTTTATAACCCTTTATCGGGCCAGGTTGCTGACGCCGGATGGTAGTTACCAGCCCAATAGCTTCCCGCAGCAGCTGGAAATTCAGTATTACCGGGATATACCCGCTTCGCGACTCCTGGAGGCCACCAAACACCAGTGGTTGCACCTGGGATACGACAGAGAGCAGATATCTGCCTGGTTGGCGCTGCTTGAAGATATCTGGCCGGATGTGGAGCAAGGGGATAGATTGAGCTTTGTGGCAAGCGGGCCGCAGCGAGGGCATTTTCTGTTCAACGACAAGCCGTTAGCCGCGATTGTTATAGATGAGAGCGCTTCGAGCGAGCATAAGCGTTTTGCTGATGCCTTTTTGGCGATTTGGTTGTCAGAGCGCAGCAGTCGGCCGCAACTGAGAGCCCAGTTGATAGGAGAGCAGGCATGCAAATGTTAATCAGCAGGTTTATCAGTTTCACTAAGGTTTGGATGTTACTTCTGATGCTTGGACTGAGCGGTTGCGGCAGTGTCGATATTCATGACTATAGCGCCAGCGAACCTAAGTTGGATCTGCAGCAGTTCTTTAACGGGGAGTTGCAGGCTTCCGGTATGGTGCAAGATTACAGCGGCCAGGTGGTGCGCCGTTTCAATGTGCGGATGACGGGCAGTTGGCAGAGGAATCAAGGTGTGTTGCAGGAATGGTTTGAGTATGACGATGGTGAGCTTGCCGAGCGAACCTGGCAGATTACCAAGCTTGCCGATGGCCGCTACCAGGGCAGAGCCGCGGATATTCTGGGGGTGGCAGAAGGGCAAGCAGAGGGTTTTGCCCTGCGCTGGCGCTACGACATGCTGCTAAAGCTTGATAGCGGCGAGTATCAGGTACATTTTGACGACTGGATGTATCAAACGGCGCCGGACACCATAATCAACCGCAGCGAGATCCGCAAATGGGGCCTGACAGTGGGGGAGGTGACTCTGGTGATCCGTAAGCTGAACGAATTTGATGCTAACAAGGAAGCACTCCCGCCGCACAAAAATAATTGAATATTCCTTATTTATTCGTTGGTTGAACAAGAACAATTGCGGCAGGACGTTTTACCGCTTGTGTCTAAAAACATTTGCGGCGTCTATTGGACGGCCAAAATTACTGTGGTTTTGTGGCGATTTCCCTAATTGTTTCATTGCTTCATCGTATTTGCTCCAATGATCACAACAGCTTATGTCTCTATTGAAGAAATGATGCTCATTTAAGAACGCGTCACAGGCTGCGCAATAGAACAGTGAGCAGTCCTGCTCAGATTGATCTCCATGAATATAGTGCCTTTGGTTCATTTGCATGTTTTCTCCTGAATAAACGCTATCAATTATGGTACGCCATGACTAACGCTGAGTCTCAGCCTAAGTTAAGCTTAGCTCTGTTTTAATAACAACCGTCTCTCAACACAGGTTTCAATATTGATGAACAACAAGTCTTTGCTACTGCCTTGGGTTTCGATGGGCTTACTGCCTTGGGTTTCGATGGGCTTACTGGCACTGGTATCGCTCGGCGGCTGCTCGAATGGTATCGATTTCAGTTTTGAAGCGCCCGAGGAGGAGCGGGTGAATCCCAATCTCCCCGCCGAAGATCCCATGGCACAGGATAACCAGAGGATCATAGATGATGCGCGCCGGGAAGGGAAAATCGACCCTCAAGTGTTCCCCGGGCAGCGCTGATCAGCCCAGTTGTTTGCTGTTGTCGCTCTGCTTGCGGTCATAGTATTCGAAGGGAAACAGGTTGCGCAGACGCTGAATATTGGCATCTCCGGCGTTGGCGCTGATATGCAGCCGCACTTCACCGCTGCGCTCGGCGCGCACTGTGCAGGTGAGTTTCTCTTTCTTGACCAGGGCGCGGCATTCACGTTCAAACTTCTCCGGGATTTTGCCCTTGTGCGAGGTCATACGACCGTCCTTGAAATGCATTTCAAATATTGTCATTCCTTTCTTGTTACTGAAAACCAGTTTGTAGATAAGCACTAACGCCAGGGCGATAAAGAGTATTTTTAACATAGTGGCCATAGTGAGACTCCTTGTTTCAGCAAGAGTAAATACTGCTATCCAGATGTGATCTTATATCTTCAGTTATACCTGCAAGCAGCGGCGTTTGACAGTGCACCCAGGGTGGATTTTTGTGATAAGACTAGAAGGACTGGCAAATTGGCAAACCTTGGTTATTATTTGTTCAGTAACACCTGTTTACCACAAACCAAGATCAAGGATGAAGCCATGTACCTTTCCAATGCCGAGCGCTGGGCGCAAATCTGTGACAGACAAGTGGAACTGATGGGAAAGCTCAGTGAGCAGTTTCCCGAGCGGCGAGAGCAACTGCAACACCTCACCCATAGCTGGCAAGACGTCAAACATCAGGTGCGCCGGGGCGATACCCCCCACGTACCGCCACTGCGTTGAGAACTGAATCAATTTATAAAAAAGAGCCGCTCAGGGAGCGGCTCTGTTACTTTTGGCTGGTGGGAGGAAGATGTGGCTTGCCCGTGCAGGTCTGTCCTATGGCTTGCCTGGGCACAGCAATTTTTCGGTTTAGAAAGCGTAACTGACACTCGCCAGCACAGTGCCGTCATTCTGGAAGGTGCCACTGCTTATCTCGGCATCCGAATCTATATCTGTGTCCAACCAGGCCAGAGACAGACCAAAACCGGCAATCTCAGTCGAGACACCTATGGAGTAATCCAGATATTTACCCATATCGTCATCGGGCGCATCGCCGAAGTTGTAACCCAGGTGCAGATCCAGGCTCCAGTTTTCGGCAAACTCATAACTATAGTTCAGCTCTGCATAGTGGTAGTCCAGATCTGAGCCCGAATAGTCATTGGTGTACCAGTAGGCAGCCCTAAAATCGCTGAACTCGAGGCCGAAAGAGATTTCGTTGTAGTCCTGGGAGACATTGTCGCCCGGGTACATATAGCGCAGCAGGGTAATGTCATAGGCCAGGTTGTCGTTGATTTCACCGGCGTAACCCAGGTAGACATCCAGTTCGAAATCGGCACCCACCTGATCCTCTTTGGGAGTACCATCTTCATCGAATTCCACATTACTGGCCCAGGCCCCGACGAAGAAACCCGAGTCGTGACTCCAGTCCAGACTAGCTTGCACGGCAAAGTCACCGGCAGTTTGTGACACGCCTCTAAAGCGGTAGTCATTGGTCACGGCTATCTCGCCGCTGATTTCGGCCATGGCAGAGGTTGAGGTTATGGCGCCGCCAAGCAGCAGTGCCCATAGCAGAGGGTTGGTTCTTCTTATCACTGGGTTCACAAGCATTTCTCCCTTCTTTGGTTTGCCGGCCCCGTCCGGAAATATTCCGGCGCGGCCTGGTTTATGCCAAACAACAGCAGCTATGCTGAGACCTCATGGCGGTTTTGTTTTTATCTGTTGGATTCAAACACCACATAGAGCTTGCGGCAGGGAACCGTTACCTGCCAGTTGCCGCGAAACCCGGCCGGGATCACAAACCTGTCGCCGGGGCCAACTTCGAGATGATTTCCCTGCTCATCGCTGATGACACTGTTACCCTCGAGGATTTCGCAATACTCGTGCTCAGTGTAGTTAACTTTCCAAGTGCCTGTTTCGCTTTGCCAAATTCCGGTATGAAACTGCTCACAGGGGCTGGAGTAATGGTTCTCCAGTCGTTGCATAGGCGCGCCCTGCAGACGCTTTTCCTCGGCGATGGAGTATTCACTTACCTCGGGAGTATTGCGCGCCAGTACTCTGATATTGTTGATGTGCATCAGGCTCTCCATCTCTCCCTATTTCATGGTCGGCATGATGAAATCGGCACTCAGCTGTTTGGGCCAGCGGGCGGTAACGGCTTTGCGCCGGGTGTAGAAGCGAACTCCATCCGGGCCGTGCATATGCAGTGGGCCAAACAGCGAGCGTTTCCAACCGCCGAAACTGTGAAATGCCATGGGCACAGGGATAGGCACATTGACCCCTACCATGCCGACTTGCACCGAGTGGCAAAAGTCGCGCGCCAGCTCGCCACTCTGGGTAAAGATGGCGGTGCCGTTGCCGAACTCATGTTGATTGATAAGAGCCAGCGCCGAGTCATAGTCGGCCACCCTGACTATGCAAAGCACAGGGCCGAAGATCTCTTCCCGGTAAATCTGCATCTCAGGGGTGACGCCATCGAACAGGGTCGCACCGAGAAAGAAACCTTCGCTGTCTGCCAAGGTATTGCGGCCATCGACCAGACAAACTGCGCCCTGCTGTATACCGCTGTCTATATAGCTGCAGACCTTGTCCAGATGCGCGCGGGAGATGAGCGGCCCCATTTCCATACCCGGCTCCAGGCCGTTACCTACCTTGAGCGCGGCTATCTTGGGTTGCAGTTTTTCTATCAGGGCATCGGCCACATCAGCAACCGCCAGTACCACGGAAATAGCCATACAGCGCTCGCCGGCAGAACCATAGGCCGCACCCATCAGGGCGTTACTGGCCAGTTCCAGATCGGCATCCGGCATCAGCAGCATGTGGTTCTTGGCGCCGCCGAGTGCCTGTACCCGCTTGCCGTGAACCGATGCCTTACTGTAGATATACTCGGCCACAGGCGTTGAACCGACAAAGGAGATGGCCTGAACATCCTGATGGCAGAGCAGGGTATCGACTGCCAGCTTGTCGCCGTTGATAACATTGAAGACCCCATCCGGCAGCCCGGCCTGGGTCAGCAGCTCGGCAATTCTGAGTACCGGCGCCGGATTCTTTTCCGATGGCTTCATCACAAAGGTATTGCCGCAGGCGATGGCAATCGGGAACATCCACATGGGAACCATCACAGGGAAATTGAACGGCGAAATGCCGGCAACCACCCCGAGCGGTTGATTGATGCTCCAGGCATCGACGCCAGTGCCAACCTGTTCAGTGTGTTCCCCCTTGAGAAGATGGGGAATGCCGCAGGCAAACTCCACCACTTCCAGTCCTCGAACCAACTCGCCCCTGGCATCCTCAAGCACTTTGCCGTGTTGCAGGCAGATAAGCTCGGCCAGCTCATCCATGTGGGCTTCTACCAGGGCTTTGAAGCGAAACAGCACCCGCGCCCGGTTAAGGGGCGATACCTTTGACCAAGCGTCAAAAGCCTGTTTGGCCGAGTCTATTGCCCGCTCTGTATCTGCCTTGGAGGCGAGGGCGACTCTGGCTTGCTCTTTGCCGTTGGCCGGGTTGAAAATCGGCAGTGAAGCCTGTGCCCGGCTGCCATCTGTTTCATGTCCATCTATATAGTGGCTGTAAATACGCATAACTATCCTGTGTGCTTCAGTCGACGGTTTGGATGGCGTCGGCCAGGGTGGAAATCAGTTGATCTATTTGGGACTCTTCCACTATCAGCGGCGGAGAGAGGGCTATGATGTCGGCGGTGGCCCGTACCAGCGCACCTTGCCAGAAACAGCGCTCGAAAATCTGATAGCCGCGTTTGCCGACACCTTGCGGGCTGGGGGCCAGCTGAATGCCACCCACCAGGCCGGTATTGCGAATATCGATGACATTGGGCAGCCCCTTGAGACTGTGCAGCGCCTGCTCAAAATAGGGCGCCAGCGCTGTAGTGCGCTCAAACAGCTTTTCGTCACGGTAGATATCCAGGGTGGCCAGTGCCGCCGCTGCCGCAACCGGATGCCCCGAATAGGTATAGCCGTGAAAGAACTCGATCATCGCCTCGGGGCCCTGCATACAGGCATCGTGAATAGCTTGCTGCACAAACACCGCGCCCATGGGGATGGCGCCATTGTTGAGCGCCTTGGCCGTGGTCATTATGTCCGGGGTCACATCCCAGTGGTTGCTGGCAAAAGCGCCGCCCACCCGACCAAAACCTGTGATTACCTCATCGAATATCAGCAAGATGCCGTACTTTTGGGTGATCTCCCGAAGGCGCTTGAGATAGCCCTTGGGGGGTAATATTACCCCGGCCGAACCTGACATGGGCTCGACGATAACGGCGGCGATATTCTCGGCGCCATGCAGGGCAATCAGCCCCTCGAGCGCCTCGGCCTTGTCGGCGCCATGCTCGGGCAAGCCGCGGCTGAAGGCGTTGGCTTTCATATCCAGAGTGTGGGGCAGGTGATCGACGCCGCCGAGGAGCTGCGGGCTGAAACCTTTACGGTTATTGCCAATTCCGCCCACCGAAATACCGCCAAACCCCACACCGTGGTAGCCCAGCTCACGGCCGATAAAACGGCTGCGGCTCGGCTCGCCATTGGCTCTGTGGTAACACAGCGCCAGCTTGAGTGCGGTGTCGACCGACTCTGAGCCCGAGTTGGTAAAGAAGATACGGTTCATGCCGGGCGGGGCGATTTCACTGAGGCGCTCGGCCAACTCGAATGCCAACGGATGACCCATCTGAAAGCTGGGGGCATAGTCCATTTCGCGGATCTGACGGCTGACCGCCTCGCTGATCTCCGCCCGGCCATGGCCGGCATTACAGCACCAAAGACCTGCGGTGCCGTCCAGCACCTGACGGCCATCGACATCCCGGTAATACATGCCTTCGGCCGAAGCCAGTAGCCTGGGAGTCTGCTTGAATTGACGGTTGGCACTGAAAGGCATCCAGTAATGCTCGAGATTGCCCTGTGTTTTCGCCTGTTGTTTTAGCTCTGCCATAAGCATTAACCTTAGTGTTGCGGGCTTGTTAATGGTGATTGATATTTCGCTATGCTATGTCAGAAATAATGAACATGGAAGGCCTGTGTGCAATTATTTGTGCCAAAAAATCTATTTTTGTAAAATATATTGAATTTATGCCGTGCTCGAGGCTAATCTGGAGCGACCCGAATAACTGGCGATGGCTGCACGAGTTGGCCGCGATAGGCCTACTGAGGTAGTGGAATGCCCGCTTGCAAGCAGATGAGAGGATTTATGAGTACACCGCAAACCCGTCAGCAATGGCAGCAGTTGGCCGCGCAATTGCAGATCTGTGGCCAGGCCTTTATCCATGGAGAGTATTGTGCAGCCGTATCCGGCGAGACCTTCGATTGCATCAGCCCTGTGGATGGCAACAAGCTTGCCGCCGTAGCCAGTTGCGATCTGGCCGATGCCGAGGCGGCGGTGGCCAGTGCCAGAGCCAGTTTTGAATCCGGAGTCTGGTCGCGAATGGCGCCGGTAGAGCGCAAAAAGGTGATGATACGCTTTGCCGATTTGCTGGAGGTGCATAGTGATGAACTGGCCTTGCTGGAAACCCTGGATATGGGCAAGCCAATCCGTTTTTCCAAGTCGGTGGATGTGACCAATGCTGCCAGGGCCTTGCGTTGGTCCGGCGAAGCGGTTGACAAGATTTACGACGAGATAGCGCCCACCGCTGACAATGAAATCGGCATGATCACCCGTGAGCCTGTCGGGGTGGTGGCCGCGATTGTGCCGTGGAACTTCCCCCTGTTGATGGCCTGCTGGAAACTGGGGCCGGCGCTGGCCAGCGGTAACTCTGTTATCCTCAAACCCTCGGAAAAATCCCCTCTGACGGCGATTCGTATGGCTGCCATTGCCTTGGAAGCCGGGATCCCGCCCGGAGTGCTCAATGTATTGCCCGGTTTTGGTCATACCGTTGGCAAGGCGCTGGCGCTGCATATGGATGTCGATACCCTGGTGTTTACCGGCTCCACCAAGATAGCCAAGCAACTGATGGTCTACGCCGGTCAGTCCAATATGAAACGTGTGTGGTTGGAGGCCGGTGGCAAGAGCCCGCACATAGTCTTTAACGATTGCCCGGATCTCAAGGCGGCGGCGCAGGCGGCAGCTTCGGCCATCGCCTTCAACCAGGGCGAAGTTTGCACCGCAGGTTCGCGCCTGCTGGTGGAATCCGGGGTCAAGGAGCAACTGATAGCGCTCATTATCGACGAGCTCAAATCCTGGCAGCCGGGGCATCCGCTGGATCCGGATACCGTCAGTGGCGCGGTGGTGGATCAGCAGCAACTGCAGACTATTCTCGGTTATATCGAGGCGGGTAAGCAGCAAGGTGCTGTGCTGGCCTGTGGCGGCGAGCAACTCATGGCTGAAACCGGTGGCGTTTATGTGGCGCCGACTCTGTTTCGTGAAGTGAATAACCAGATGAGTATCGCTCGCGAGGAGATCTTCGGTCCTGTACTGAGTGTGATTGAATTTGAGGGAATGGAGCAGGCGATAGCCATAGGCAACGATAGCATCTATGGCCTGGCGGCCGGTGTGTGGACTTCTGATCTCAGCAAGGCCCATAGAACCGCCAAGGCGCTGAGAAGCGGTATGGTGTGGATCAATCATTATGACGGCGGCGATATGACGGCGCCCTTCGGTGGTTATAAGCAGTCGGGTAACGGCCGCGATAAGTCGCTGCATGCTTTTGATAAATACACAGAGATTAAGGCGACCTGGATAGCCATTTAATCGGTTTGCTGTAATAGACAATCCCCCTGCATTACGGGGGGAAAGAGGCTAAGTTCAGGGCTTGAGATGTTCACGCACAGGTTCAAACAGCGCATCGAGCAGCACTTGAGTGCGGTTATCTTCGACTCGCAACTTCAGCCAACCGTCACTGCCGAGAATTTCAAGCTGCCTGCACACGAGTATCGGCAATGAGACTTGCAGTTCCCCTTTGAGGCGAAAAATCCCCTGCGGCGTATGAATGCGGCTGATATCGAAGCGAGTATTCACGACGGCCACAACGCCTTTGCTGTACTTATTTTCAAAATGACTCCCTATTCAACATACACTAGTCTTCAAAACAGGCCTTTTTCAAGATAGGCTTTGTTCAGAATAGATCCTTGAATCTATGGTACAGCATGCCTGCCGCCAGAATGGGCGAGCGCAGCGCCGGGCCACCCGGGAAGGTCATATGCTCTATTGAGGCAAAGATATCGAAGCGCTCAGCCTGCTGACTGATAGCTTCTGCCAGCAGACGCCCCGCCATATGGGTGGCGTTGACGCCGTGCCCGGCATAGGCCTGGGCGAAATAGATGTTGGGGCTATCCGGCAACCTGCCTATCTGCGGCATACGATTGGCGCCAATCCCTATCATGCCGCCCCACTGATAATCTATTTTCACGCCCTTGAGCGCCGGGAAGACTCTTTCCATATTGGGCCTGAGCGCGGCGCAAATGTCCTTGGGATCTCTGCCTGAGTAGTTGCACAGCCCGCCAAATAGCAGACGGTTGTCGGCCGACAGATGAAAATAGTCCAGTGCTATGCTCATATCGGCGAAGGCCATATTCTGCGGAATAATGTCAGCGCAAAGTGCTTGCGACAGGGGCTCGGTCGCCAGCAGATAACTGCCGGCCGGTAGCACCTTGCAGCCGATATGAGGTTCGAGTTTGGCACCTATATAGGCATTGCCGGCCAAAATCAGATAGCGGCAACGGACTTCACCGCCCTCAGTCCTGACCCGTATCTGCTCGCCCTTGATGATTTCGGTGGCGGCGCTGTCTTCATAGATGTTCACCCCCAGGCTTAGGGCCGCACGGGCCTCGCCGAGGGCCAGATTCAAAGGGTGCAGATGGCCGCTGCCCATGTCGCTGAGCGCGCCGAGATAACGCTTAGAGCCTATGACTTCGGGCAACTGCTCCTTGGACAACAGCTTGAGCTTATGTGGGTAGCCAAGTTGCTCAAGCTCGGTAAGCTCCAGTTCAAGCTCCTGCATATGTCTTGGTTTCAGCGCCAGATCGCAGTAGCCCCAGCGCAGATCGCAATCGATTTGGTATTGCGCGATCCGTTGCCGGACAATATCGACGGCTTCAAAACCCATCTGCTTGATAGCCAGCACACCTTCTTTACCTATACTCGGCTCAAACTGTTCAATATTATGGCCAATACCGCGGATCAACTCCCCGCCATTACGCCCTGAGGCGCCCCAGCCCACTTTTTTGGCTTCCAGTATGGTGACCCCAAAGCCTCGTTCAGCCAGTTCTATGGCACTGTTGAGGCCGCTGAAGCCAGCGCCTATTACGCAGACATCTGTCTCCAATGACTCTTCCAGCCTGGGATGCTGAAACAATTCTTTGGCGGTCGCATGGTAAAAAGAGGCGGGATAGTTGTCACTGTGAATGGGGGACTGGATTGGCATCATGGCTCCGTTCTTGTTATAAGTTTGGACTCGGCTGGTTACACCTGACGGTCGTCGCACTCTTGCCTTCAAAGTGTTCGTTTTATTTAACATGCTTTTGTCATATAATACAAAACAATTTCACCGGGACCCTGGTTGCCCTAGTGCAGAAGCCGCTGCCGACCGTGTCCTGTAACCGCCTGATAAGAGATTTTTGGGGGATTTGCGATTTGGATATAGGTGCCAGCCTCAAGGCTGTTAGAAAGATGAAAGGCCTGTCCCAGCGTGAGCTGGCTAAACGCGCCGGGGTGACCAACAGCACCATCTCTATGATAGAGAAAAACAGTGTCAGCCCTTCAGTCAGTTCACTCAAGAAAGTGCTTTCGGGGATCCCCATGTCGCTGGTGGAGTTTTTCTCCATAGGTGAAAACGGCTCTACCGAGCAAAAAGTGGTGTATCGCTCCAATGAGCTTTTGGACATAGGCACTGGGCCGCTGGAGTTCAAGCTTATTGGTCGGGATTACCCCAACCGTGCCATGTCTGTGATGTCGGAGACTTATCCCCCGGGAGCCGATACGGGTGAAGAGATGCTGCGCCACGAAGGGGAAGAAGCGGCGCTGGTGATTACCGGTCGCTTTGAACTGACGGTCGGTGAAGAGGTGTTTATTCTGGAGGCCGGTGACAGCTACTATTTCAATAGCGAACAACCACACAGGTTTCGCAACCCTTTTGATGAACCCTGTCATCTGGTCAGTGCCACCACTCCTGCCAACTTTTGATCTTCCATTTCCTCAGCTGATTGCGATTTGCTGCCCGTAAATTCACTTCGGGCAGCATATTTGCCTGAAAGTGTAAATAATATCGACCGTTAAAACCCGTGTGCACCGAATTGGTGCCCGCTGAGCCAGTGTGATGCAAAGCCAACTTTTTGCTTTGTTCATGCTTGTTTACACCTGTGTTAAGCGCAACTAATTTCTGGTTATTCACATAAAAACAATAGCTTAAGTTGTTTTTGGTTGGGGCGATACTTAACAGGGTATTAACCTCTTGCCTGTGCGAAAAAATCCGTGTAGTGTGTGAAAAAATGAACATTCGCTTTGGTGGATGTTCAAAACTGAGACCTGGATTTGAGTGTTTTGGGGTGAGATATGGCACAGGCAGCAATGGCGTTGGTGGGTGTAACCGCATGCAATGAGCAGTTGGGGCTGCATCCTTTCAATATTGTTGGCGAGAAATACCTCCTGGGCGTGGTCGAAGGTGCCGGAGCCTGGCCCCTGGTGATCCCGGCATTGGGGGCCGATACCCCGATAACACAACTGCTCGAACGTCTGGACGGCATATTGTTTACCGGCTCCCCCTCCAATGTTGAACCTCATCATTACCAAGGCCCGGCCAGCGAGCCGGGCACCCACCATGATCCCAAGCGGGATGACACTACCTTGCCTTTAATTCGCGCCGCCATAGAGGCCGGAGTGCCGGTGCTCGGGATCTGCCGTGGCTTTCAGGAAATGAATGTGGTTTACGGCGGCAGTTTGCACCAGAAGCTCTATGAAGTGGGTGGTTTTATTGAACACAGAGAAGACAAGAGCGCGCCGCTGGAGGTGCAGTATGGCTTGTCCCACGAGGTCAGCATAGAACCTGGAGGGATGCTTTTCGACGCCTGGGGCCGTAGCCATGCGATGGTTAATTCCGTCCATACTCAGGGCGTGGAGCGCCTGGGTCAGGGGTTGCGGCCTGAAGCGCATGCTCCAGATGGTCTGATTGAAGCCTTCTCTGTCACCGACGCCAAGGCATTCGCCTTGGGAGTGCAGTGGCATCCGGAATGGCAGGTCAGAAATAACCCCTTCTACAGCGCAATTTTTAAGGCCTTTGGGGAGGCTTGCAGTCTTAGGGCGCAACAGCGGAATAAATAATATGAATAAGCTTGAAGCCTTCTTAAAAGAACAAAAAATAACTGAAGTTGAATGTGTTATCTGCGATATGACAGGTATCGCCCGCGGCAAAATTGCCCCGGTAGACAAGTTTATCGATGAAAAGGGCATGCGGCTGCCCGAGAGTGTGCTGCTGCAAACCGTAACCGGCGATTATGTCGATGATGAGGCCTACTATGGTCTGCTCAACAGCGCCGATATCGACTTTGTCTGCGTGCCAGATGAAAACGCGGTCTTTATGTTGCCCTGGACCCTGGAAGCCACGGCTCAGGTGATCCACGATACCTATGACAAGATGGGCAATCCGCTGGAGCTGTCGCCGCGCAACGTATTGAAAAAAGTGCTCAAGCTCTATGAAGATAAGGGCTGGGAGCCGGTGATTGCCCCTGAGATGGAGTTTTATCTCACCAGTCGCAGTGACGATCCTGATCTGCCACTCAAGCCCCCGGTTGGTCGTTCCGGCCGCGCCGAATCCGGACGTCAGTCCTTCTCCATCGATGCCGCCAATGAGTATGACCCCCTGTTTGAGGATATGTACGACTGGTGTGAGGCGCAGGAGCTGGATATCGATACCCTGATCCACGAGGAAGGCACGGCGCAGATGGAGATCAATTTCAGCCACGGTAATCCACTGGCGCTGGCGGATCAGGTGTTTGTGTTCAAACGCACCCTGAGAGAGGCCGCCCTCAAGCACGGCGTCTGCGCCACCTTTATGGCCAAGCCTGTGACCAATGAGCCAGGCAGCGCCATGCACCTGCATCAGAGCGTTATCGACAAGGAAACCGGCAAGAATATCTTCACCCGCGAAGATGGCACCATGAGCCAGAACTTCCTCAGTTATATCGGCGGGCTGCAGCGCTTTATGCCGGAATTTCTGCCGTTGATGGCGCCCAACGTCAACTCATTCCGCCGCTTCCTGCCGGGCACCTCGGCGCCGGTCAATCTGGAGTGGGGCGAGGAGAATCGCACCTGTGGCCTGAGGATCCCCGAGTCTTCACCGCAAAATCGCCGCATTGAAAACCGTATCCCGGGGGCCGATGCCAACGCCTATCTGGCCATTGCCGCCAGCTTGTTGTGCGGCTATTTGGGAATCGTTGAAGATGTGAAACCTTCGACGCCGGTGCAGGGCCGGGCCAACGAAGACCGCTCGGGGATCTCTTTGCCGCAGACCCTGGAAGAGGCGATGGCCATGATGGAAGAGAGCCAATATTGCCGTAAATATCTGGGGGAAGACTTCACCACAGGTTTTGTTGCGGTCAAACGCGCCGAGCTTGAGAATTTTCGCCGGGTGGTGAGTTCCTGGGAGCGGGAATTCCTGCTGCTGACTGTCTAAGGAGGGAGAGATGAAATCACAACAGACTCAAGGCTGGCAGGCCAAGGACCATGCCCACCACTTGCATCCCTTTACCGATCCCAAGGCGTTGAAACAGGCCGGCGGGCGGGTGATTACCCGCGCCGATGGCGTCTATATCTGGGATTCACAGGGCAATCAAATTCTCGATGGCATGGCCGGACTCTGGTGCGTCAACATGGGCTATGGCCTGCGTTCCGTCGCCGATGTGGCGGCGCATCAGTTGCTGGAACTGCCTTACTGCAACAGCTTCTTTCAGTGTAGCCACCCGCCGGCGATTGAACTGGCCGCCGAGATAGCCGCGCTGGCACCACCTCATATGAACAAGGTGTTTTTCACCGGCTCTGGCTCAGAGGCCAATGACACCAACTTGCGCCTGGTGCGTCATTACTGGGACATCCAGGGCAAGCCGGAGAAGAAAACCATTATCTCGCGCCACAATGCCTATCACGGTTCCACAGTTGCCGGTGCCAGTCTTGGTGGCATGAGTGGTATGCATGCCCAGGGCGATCTGCCCATTCCAGGCATAGTTCACATCGCCCAACCTTACTGGTATGGCGAAGGCCAGGGACTGTCTGCCGAAGAGTTTGGCATTCGCTGCGCCCGCGAGCTTGAAAGCAAGATCCTCGAGCTGGGTGAAGACAAGGTGGCGGCCTTTATTGCCGAGCCTATTCAGGGCGCCGGCGGCGTGATAGTCCCGCCGGACAGCTATTGGCCGGAGATCAAAAAGATCCTCGCCAAGTACGACATATTGTTCATCCTCGATGAAGTGATCACCGGCTTTGGCCGCACCGGCTGTTACTTTGCCGCCGAGTATTACGATCTTGCACCGGATCTTATCACCATAGCCAAAGGGATGACTTCGGGCTACGCCCCCATGGGCGGGGTGATAGTGTCGGATAAAGTCGCCGATGCGCTGGATAAGGGCGGTGAATTTGCCCACGGCTACACTTATTCGGGCCATCCACTCAGTGCCGCGGTGGCACTGGAAAACTTGCGCCTGATGAAGCAGCAAAACATAGTCGCCAAAGTGGCCGAGGAAACCGCGCCTTATCTGCAGCAGCGGCTGCGGCAAGTCTTGGCCCAGCATCCACTGGTGGGTGAGGTGCGCGGCGTTGGCATGGTGGCCGCGCTGGAACTGGTCGCCGATAAGGCGAGTCATCAGCGCTTTGCTGCTGAGCTTGGGGTAGGCACTCAGTGCCGGGAACACTCCATTGCCAGTGGCTTGGTGATGCGGGCGGTGGGAGACACTATGATCATCGCGCCACCCCTGGTGATAACCCAGGATCAAATCGATGAGTTGGTAACAAAGGCGAAACAAGCGCTCGATGTGACCTACGCAAGCGTACAAAAATCGAACGACTAAGATTGCCTGCCATTGGCGGTAAGGGCATGATATACCTTGCTGCCAAGGCGCCGATGCGGGTTTTAGGGAGTAGCATTGGTGACACTAATAACAATGACAATAAGTTAACAATTGAAGGCGGGTTACAACCGCTGCTACCCGTAAAAGGAGAGAGCATGAAGCTATTGACCAAAGTAACGTCTGTGGCACTGTTGGGAGGTCTTGCGGCCGCTGCCACGGCCCAGGCCGAAGAAGTCGTCCGGGTGTATAACTGGAGTGACTATATCGCCGAAGATACCCTGGCCAACTTCCAGAAGGAAACCGGGATCCGGGTGATCTATGACGTATTTGACAGCAACGAAGTAGTTGAAGCCAAACTGCTTTCCGGCCGCTCCGGTTATGACATTGTCGTGCCTTCGAACAACTTTCTTGCCAAGCAGATCAAGGCCGGGGCCTTTAAGCCTCTGGATAAAAGCAAGCTGAGCAACTATCAGAATCTGGATCCCCAGTTGATGAAACAGCTGGAGAAGGCCGATCCGGGCAACCAGTATGCCGTGCCTTACCTCTGGGGCACCAACGGTATAGGCTATAACGTCGCCAAGGTAAAAGAGCTGCTGGGAGAGGATGCGCCCACAGATTCGCTCGAACTGATGTTCAACCCCAAGTATGCCGAGAAGCTGTCATCCTGCGGCATGTCCATGCTGGACTCGGCCGATGACATGGTGCCGCAGGCGCTGATCTATCTGGGATTGGATCCCAACAGTACCAAGGCGGCCGACTTTGACAAGGCCGGTGAAGTGCTGGCCAAGATACGGCCTTATATCACCTATTTCCACTCATCGCGCTATATCTCGGATCTGGCCAATGGTGATATCTGTGTCGCCTTCGGTTTCTCCGGCGATATCCTCCAGGCGGCTACCCGCGCCGATGAGGCAGGTAACGGCAACAAGATTGCCTATGCCATTCCCAAGGAAGGCGCCAACCTCTGGTTCGATATGTTGGCCATCCCTGCCGACGCCGGCAATGTCGACAATGCGCTGACCTTTATCAACTACCTGCTCAGGCCGGAAGTGATAGCCCCCATCTCCAACTATGTTTCCTACGCCAACCCCAATGTACCGGCGCAGAAACTGGTGGATGAGTCTATCCGCAACGATCCCGGCATCTATCCACCACAGGCAACTCTGGACAACCTGTATGTGGGGGAAATTCGTCCACTCAAGGCCCAGCGGGCCCTGACCCGGGTTTGGACCAAGGTTAAATCCGGCCAATAACAATAACTCAGGGGCCAGCTGCCCCTTCATTGTCTGATTGCGTAGTACAGGCAAACTTTACTCGTTCCACCAGCGGCGGCCGCTGAGCCGCCCATTTGGTATTTTGCGGAGAAGTATTATGGCAATCACCTCGGGCATTCCTGTCAAACCCAATAATAAAACCCAGGATGAAGTGCTGCTCAAAATCGAGCGGGTCAGCAAGCTCTTTGACGATGTTCGTGCCGTGGATGATGTGTCGCTGACCATCAACAAGGGCGAGATCTTTGCCTTGCTCGGCGGCTCAGGCTCAGGCAAGTCGACTCTTTTGAGAATGTTGGCCGGTTTTGAAAAGCCTACCGAAGGACGCATTTTTCTCGATGGTCAGGACATTACCCATCTGCCGCCCTATGAACGCCCCATCAATATGATGTTCCAATCCTACGCCCTGTTTCCCCATATGACGGTGGCGCAGAATATCGCCTTCGGTCTCAAGCAGGACAAGTTACCCAAGGCTGAAATCGAGCAGCGGGTGCAGGAGATGCTCAAGCTGGTGCATATGGAAAAATATGCCCGCCGCAAGCCGCATCAACTCTCCGGCGGTCAGCGCCAGCGGGTGGCGTTGGCCCGTTCCTTGGCCAAGCGGCCGAAACTCCTGTTGCTGGACGAACCCATGGGGGCGCTGGATAAAAAACTGCGGACCCAGATGCAGCTGGAGGTGGTGGAAATTCTCGAGCGGGTAGGGGTGACCTGCGTCATGGTTACCCATGATCAGGAAGAAGCCATGACCATGGCCGAGCGGATTGCCATCATGAGCGATGGCTGGATAGCCCAGACCGGCTCGCCTATGGATA
This sequence comes from Shewanella sp. ECSMB14102, assembly GCF_000813075.1. NCBI lineage: Bacteria > Pseudomonadati > Pseudomonadota > Gammaproteobacteria > Alteromonadales > Shewanellaceae > Shewanella > Shewanella sp. ECSMB14102. The sequence continues at coordinate 48,702 of NZ_JWGX01000024.1, read as the reverse complement.
TCTATGAAAGCCCCAACAGCCGGATGATTGCCGAGTTTATCGGTACAGTGAATCTGTTTGAGGGGGAGATCACCGCCGATGAGGTGGACCATGTGATCATTCAATCAGAGAGCCTGAACCAGGCGTTTTACGTGGGTTATGGGGTGTCTACCAGCGTCGAGGACAAGCATGTCTGGTTGGCGGTCAGGCCGGAAAAAACCCTGATAAGCCGCGAGCAGCCCGAAGAGCAATACAACTGGGCCAAGGGCATAGTTCACGATATCGCCTATCTCGGTGGTTTCTCCGTGTATTACATTCGCCTTGGCAATGGTCAGATAGTCCAGTGCAGCATGACCAACCGTGAACGCCGCGCCGATCATCCCACCTGGGATGATGAAGTCTATATCAGCTGGGAGGACACCAGTGGCGTGGTGTTAAGATCATGAAGAAGCTCAAGTTAGGATTCAAAGGCCGCCACCTGACCATAGGCTTTCCCTATCTGTGGTTGCTGCTGTTTTTCGCGCTGCCGTTCGCCATAGTACTGAAGATAAGCTTTTCCACCGCGGCGATTGCCATTCCGCCCTATGAGCCAAGTTTTCAGTATGCCGACGAAGTGTTGCAGGTATTTATCAACCTGAGCAACTATCTGTTGCTGCTCAGCGACTCCATGTACTACTCGGCCTATCTCAACTCGCTCAAGATGGCGCTGGTTTCCACCCTGGGTTGTCTGCTGCTGGGGTATCCCATGGCCTATGCCATTGCCCGGGCGCCGGCCAGGTTGCAGACAGTGCTGCTATTGTTGGTGATGTTACCCTCCTGGACCTCATTTCTTATTCGGGTCTACGCCTGGATGGGGATTTTGAGTAACACAGGGCTTATCAATAACCTGCTGCTGGGGCTTGGGATTGTTGATGAGCCGCTGCAGATGCTCAATACCAATTTGGCGGTGTATATCGGCATCATCTATGCGTATCTGCCCTTTATGATATTGCCGCTGTACGCCACCTTGGTGAAGCTGGATGTCAGCCTGCTGGAAGCCGCGGCGGATCTCGGCTCCCGCAGTCTCAATACCTTCTGGAAAGTGACGCTGCCCCTGTCCAAGAGCGGAGTCATTGCCGGCTCCATGCTGGTGTTTATTCCGGCCGTGGGGGAGTTTGTGATCCCCGAGCTGCTCGGCGGGCCGGACTCGCTGATGATAGGTAAGGTGCTGTGGCAGGAGTTCTTCAACAACCGTGACTGGCCGGTGGCTTCGTCGCTGGCGATAGTGATGCTGGTGCTGCTGATTGTGCCCATCACCCTGTTCCATCGCTATCAGAGCCGCAGTCTGGAGAAAGAGATATGAAGAAGCTGAGTTTCTCGACCCTGATGTTATGGATTGGGCTGGTGTTTCTGTATGCCCCCATGTTTATTCTGATTTTCTACTCTTTCAACGCCTCCAAACTGGTAACTGTCTGGGGTGGCTTTTCCGCCAAGTGGTACGCCGAGCTGTTTGCCGATCAGCAGATACTGGATGCGGTCTGGACCAGTTTGCAAATCGCCTTCTACAGCTCGACCATGGCGGTGATCATAGGCACTATGGCGGCCTTTGTGATGACACGCTTTCGTCGCTCCTGGGCCAAGCTGACGCTGTCGAACATGATTACGGCGCCCTTGGTTATGCCCGAGGTGATCACGGGTCTGTCGCTGATGCTGCTGTTTGTGCATATGTCGGATCTGCTCGGCTGGCCGGCTGAGCGGGGCAGGATGACAGTCTGGATTGCCCATTCCACCTTCTGCGCCGCCTATGTGGCCGTGGTGGTGTCATCGCGCCTCAGGGAGCTGGATCTCTCTATTGAAGAGGCGGCAATGGATCTGGGGGCGACACCGCTGAAGACCTTCTTTCTGATAACTGTGCCCATGATAGCTCCTGCGCTGATGGCGGGTTGGCTGTTGTCGTTCAGCCTGTCGCTGGACGATCTGGTGATTGCCAGCTTTACCTCGGGACCTGGCGCCACTACACTGCCTATGGTGGTGTTCTCCTCGGTGCGGCTCGGGGTGTCCCCCAAGATCAACGCCCTGGCGACATTGATCATTCTGGTGGTATCCCTGATCGCTTTCCTGTCCTGGTATCTGGCGCGCCGCGCCGAACGCCGCAGCAGACAAACAGAGGAATAACAATTCGGCGGTTGGCTGTGACAGCCATCGCCGCTATCTCTTTTGTGTGTTTTAAATTTTGAACGATTTGTGTTTTATAATGCGTTTTCTACTGGTTTTAGTCGATTTAACTGTGTAGGATGATGCAAGTGTTAAAAATAACAAACATAAAGGCTGGAATAACCATGACTGCCACTGCCCACACCTCCTCTTATTATGCCGATTCGGCCAATGACACTCGTGAACGCAACAGCTTAAGCGAGGTGCTGGAAACCGATGTCTGTGTGATAGGGGCCGGTTATACCGGACTCAGCTCGGCGCTGCACCTGTTGGAGGCCGGTTTCAAGGTGGTGGTATTGGAAGCGGCCAGAGTGGGCTGGGGCGCCTCTGGCCGCAACGGTGGCCAGATAGTCAACAGCTACAGCCGCGATCTCGACGTGATAGAAAGCACTGTCGGTAAGGCGCAGGCCAAGCTCTTTGGCGAAATGGCCTTCGAGGGCGGCCGCATCATCCGCGAACGCATCGAAAAATACCAGATAGATTGTGACCTCAAAAACGGCGGGGTATTTGCCGCCATCAATAGCAAACAGATGGGGCATCTGCAGCAGCAAAAAGCCCTCTGGGAGCGATATGGTCACACAGACCAGCTACAGTTGTTGGATGATGCCGGCATTCGCCAGGTGGTCAATACAGACCGTTATATCGGCGGCTTGCTGGACAAGAGTGGCGGCCATATCCATCCGCTGAACCTGGCGCTGGGTGAGGCGAGGGCGGTGGAATCTCTCGGTGGAAAAATTTTTGAGGACTCGGCCGTAGTACGTATCGACGAAGGGGAGTACCCTATAGTACATACCGCCAATGGCCAGGTTAAGGCCAGGTTTGTGGTGGTGGCTGGAAATGCCTATCTTGGCAAACTGCTGCCCCAACTTGCTGCCAAATCCATGCCTTGCGGTACCCAGGTAATCACGACAGAACCCTTGGGTGATGAGTTGGCCCACAGTCTGTTGCCGCAGGACTACTGCGTCGAGGACTGTAACTATCTGCTGGATTATTTCCGCCTGTCGGCCGACAAACGCCTGATCTATGGTGGCGGTGTAGTCTACGGCGCCCGAGATCCGGAGAATATCAAAGCGATTATCCTGCCCAAGCTGCTCAAGACCTTCCCCCAATTGAAAGGGGTCCGTATCGACTATACCTGGACAGGCAACTTTCTGCTGACACTCTCCCGTTTGCCTCAGGTCGGCAGGATTGGCAGCAACATCTATTACTCCCAGGGCTGTAGTGGTCATGGGGTGACTTATACCCACCTGGCGGGCAAGTTGATTGCCGAGGTGCTGACCGGACAGGCGGAGCGTTTCGATGCCTTTGCCAGCCTGCCCCATTATCCATTTCCCGGCGGACATGCCCTGCGAGTCCCCTTTTCTGCGCTCGGCGCCTGGTATTACAGCCTGAGGGACAAACTGGGTATTTGATGCCTATCCGTACAAGGGCGCTTGGCGCCCATTTAAAGGAGTCGCAATGAAACTTAACCAGAGTGCGCTGCTGCGTGAACAAGCCTATATTGAAGGCCAGTGGCTGGACGCAGACTCAGGCAAGAAGGTCAATATTTTCAACCCGGCCACCGGCGAGCGTATCGGCAGTGTGCCCGAGATGGGCGCATTTGAAACCCGCAGAGCCATAGATGCCGCCGAGCGGGCTCTACCGGCCTGGCGGGCGTTGACCGCCAAAGAGCGCAGCAGCATTCTCAAACGTTGGTTCGAGCTTATCAATCAACACGCCGATGACTTGGCGCTGCTGATGACCACAGAGCAGGGTAAGCCTCTGGCAGAAGCCCGTGGTGAGGTCGCTTACGCCGCCTCCTTTATCGAGTGGTTTGCCGAAGAGGGCAAGCGGGTTTACGGCGATACGATCCCCGGCCATCAACAGGACAAGCGCCTGTTGGTGATCAAACAGCCCGTGGGCGTGACTGCGGCCATTACGCCCTGGAACTTCCCGGCGGCGATGATCACCCGTAAGGCGGGACCGGCACTGGCGGCCGGTTGCACCATGATAGTCAAACCGGCGCCGCAGACCCCTTTTACCGCTCTGGCGCTGGCCTACCTGGCGATTGAAGCCGGTATTCCTCCCGGTGTCTTCAGCGTGATCACCGGTGATGCCAAGGCGATAGGCAATACCCTTTGCGAAAGTGCCGTGGTGCGTAAGTTATCTTTCACCGGCTCGACCGGCGTGGGCATTCATCTGATGCAGCAATGCGCCGCCACCCTGAAGAAACTGTCTTTGGAACTCGGTGGCAACGCGCCCTTTATCGTGTTTGACGATGCCGATCTGGATGCTGCGGTGGAAGGGGCAATGATCTCCAAGTACCGCAATGCCGGCCAGACCTGCGTCTGCGCCAACCGCATCTATGTGCAGTCGTCCGTTTACGATGCCTTTAGCGAAAAGCTGGCCGCCAAAGTGGCCGAGCTCAAGGTGGGTGTCGGCACAGAGTCCGGCATTACCACAGGGCCGCTTATCGACAAGAATGCGGTGAAAAAGGTGCAGGAGCATCTTGAGGATGCCGTCTCCAAAGGCGCCAGGGTCAAGACAGGCGGCCGGGCGCTGGGCGGTAACTTCTTCGAGCCCACTATTTTGACCGAGGTGAATGGCAGCATGCGGGTCGCCAAAGAGGAAACCTTTGGCCCGCTGGCGCCGCTGTTCCGCTTTGACAGTGTCGATGAAGTGATCGCCATGGCCAACGATACCGAGTTCGGCTTGGCGGCCTATTTCTACGCCAGGGATATCTCCAGAGTCTGGAAAGTTGCCGAGGCGCTGGAATACGGAATGGTGGGGATCAATACCGGGCTTATCTCCAACGAAGTAGCGCCTTTTGGCGGCATCAAGGCTTCGGGGCTGGGACGGGAAGGCTCTAAATATGGCATAGAGGAATATCTGGAGATCAAGTATCTCTGCCTCTCGGTCTGATTAACCCATGTCCCGGCGGTGCCGGGACAACAACAGAGGATAGCAGGATGATAAGCAATGACTCTCTGATGGTGCGGCGCCAGGCCGCAGTGGCACCGGGTGTGGGACAGATACACCCTGTGTTTGTGGAACGGGCGGAAAATGCCCGGGTATGGGACGTCGAGGGCCGCGAATATCTGGACTTTGCCGGTGGCATAGCCGTGCTCAATACCGGGCACCTGCATCCCAGAGTCAAGCAGGCGGTTGCCCGCCAGTTGGAAGACTTCTCCCATACCTGTTTTATGGTGCTGGGCTATGAGAGTTATGTGGCCGTCTGCGAAAAACTCAACGCCCTGGTTCCCGGGGATTTCGCCAAGAAGTCGGCGCTGTTTACCAGTGGCTCGGAGGCGGTGGAAAATGCCCTCAAGGTCGCTAGGGCCTACACCAAACGCAGCGGCGTCATCGCCTTTACCTCAGGCTATCATGGCCGCACCATGGCAACGCTGGCGCTCACCGGCAAAGTGGCGCCCTACAGTAAGGGCATGGGGTTGATGCAGGCCAACGTGTTTCGTGCCCAGTATCCCTGCGCGCTGCATGGGGTGAGTGACGACGATGCGATGAAGTCCATCGAGCAGATTTTCAAGAATGATGCCGAGCCGGCGGATATTGCCGCCATTATTCTTGAGCCGGTGCAGGGCGAGGGCGGCTTCTATGCCGCATCCCCCGAGTTTATGGCGCGGCTGCGCAAGCTGTGTGACAAGGAAGGGATAGTGCTGATTGCCGATGAGGTGCAGACGGGCGCCGGCCGCACCGGCACCTTCTTTGCCATGGAACAGATGGGTGTTGCCGCCGATATCACGACTTTTGCCAAGTCCATTGCCGGTGGTTTCCCGCTCTCCGGCATTACCGGCCGGGCCGAGATGATGGATGCCATAGGCCCCGGCGGTTTGGGAGGCACCTATGGCGGCAATCCGCTTGCCTGCGCTGCCGCCCTGGCGGTGATAGAAACCTTCGAGAAGGAACAGCTGCTGGCGCGGGCCAAGCAGGTGGGTGCTGTCATTAAAGAAGCGCTTGGCAAGCTGCAACAGGAGCACGACTTTATTGCCGATGTTCGCGGCCTCGGCGCCATGGTGGCCATGGAGTTGGTTGAAGACGGTGTGCCCAAGCCCGAGTACTGCGCCCGAGTCCTTACCTTGGCGCGGGAGCGCGGTCTTATCCTGCTTTCCTGTGGCACTTATGGCAATGTGCTGCGTCTCTTGGTGCCTTTGACCGTCAGTGACAGGGATCTGCAGCAGGGGCTGGAGATTATTGCCGAGTGTTTCCGGCAACTGCGTAGTTGAGCCGGTAAGGATGATAGGGAAGCACAGCGCTTCCCTTTTTTATGTCAGTAGTAAAAAAGAGGCTTATTCATTTGAGTTGCTTGAGGCTGGGCCTGTCCAAGCGGCTATTTTGTCGCTGTTAACTTTTTATCTGCACGCGCATTGTGCCTGACGCTGGCGCAGTTGCGACATAGCCGAAACGAACCGTTGGGTAAACTCAAGATCCGACGAAAGCCCCGGCCTTGGCTGGGGGGGCTTTTTAGAGGAGCGGGATGAGCCTTCGAATCAATGTCCCTGATGTTCATCGGACAGGGACGCGACTGTATCAACCACATTACGGGCACCATCGAGAATCGCGCTCATTAGGTCTGCGACATCCTGAAGTTGGATTTTACCTTGGTTGGCCGCTTCGGCCACCGCCGCCATTTCCCGGGTGGCCTTGTCTGTAAGCTGACCATTTTGACTGACAACAGAGCCTATCTCCTTGGTGGACTCACTGGTGCGGGCCGCCAGTTGCCTGACTTCATCGGCGACAACGGCAAAGCCTCGGCCCTGTTCACCGGCGCGGGCAGCTTCAATTGCGGCATTGAGCGCCAACAGATTGGTCTGCTCGGCAATGGCGCTGATGGTCGAGACTATCGCCTGGATATGGCGTGACTGCTCATTGAGCTGAGCTATCGCCTCTGAGGCCTGCTGTACCTGATAGGTTATGTTGTTTGAGGTAGCAGTTACCCTGTCGAGACTGTCTATGGCTTGCTCGACTGTGGCACCTGTATTCAGCGCCGTGCTGTGGGCTATTTCGGTCGCTTCTTTAATCGCCTGGGACTTTTCTATCCTGGCGGTGATATCACTGGCAAACTTAATCACCTTGATTACTTTACCGGCGGCATTGTGTATCGGGTTATAGCTGGCCTCAAGCCAGACGGTTTGCCCCAGTTTATTGAAGCGTTTAAACAGCCCGGACTTGAACTGGCCCTTATTGAGCTCTTCCCAAAAATGGGGGTGTTCCCGGTAGAAGGCCTCGTCACAAAACAGCTTGTGGTGTTGTCCTTTCAGTTCGGCCCTGGTATAGCCCATGACGTCGAGAAAATTGGCATTGGCCTCAATGATATTGCCCTTGGGGTCAAACTCGATAATCGCCTGGGAGTTATCCAGGGCGTTGGCCACTGCTTTTTGAGTGTCGGTTTCCATTTGGCTGTTGGTGACATCGGCGGCAATTTTCATGACGCGGGTGACTTTACCCTGCTCAAACACCGGGAAGTAGGTGGCCTGCAAATAGATGCTGCTGCCATCTGCATGGCGACGTTCAAACACCCCGGCAGCGGCTTTCCCCTGCCTGAGCTGCTCCCAAAACCTGCGGTACTGGGTTGAGGCGGCATAATCGGTTTGACACAAGCTTTTGTGAGGCATGCCTTTGAGCTTTTCCTGTTCCAGGCCAAACAACTCGGCAAACAGGCGATTGGCTTCTATCACAGTGCCTTCGGGTGTGAACACCACACAGGCAAGCGACTGCTCTATGGCTTGTACTGTTGCCAGTTGCCTGGATAGCTGCAATTGACATTGTTCCAGCGCATGTCTGGACGATTTATTGAAGAACATAAAACAGATCCCCACTTGTTAGGTTTAGTCGGCAGCTTGCTGTCGGCTCGTATTCTGAGGCGAGGATCCATTTCGCAGTCGTTATTCCTGATAGGCTGCATATTTTTACTTATTATAGCGTCGCTGAAAGGTAGCATAAGTGTGGCAGAGTGAAAGCGGTAAATGATATTAAGCTTCAACTGTCACACTTTGGAGTCTGTGCTGTGTGGCATGGAAGGTGCCGGCGCACAGACTAGCAAGTTTTTGTTAACTTAAGATTTCGACACCTTTGCCGATCACGGGAATACCCTTAATATTTGGCCTTCAGCTTTTGTCGCAAACTCTCATCTCTGGCGGCTTTGGTGACTTCGAGGGCGATATTGCGCCTGAGGCGAATTAACCAGCTGTCGATTTTGGCCTGGTCCATTTTGCAATCGCAGCGGCTGGAGATCAGGCTAAGCTGCAGTTTCTGTGCCTGTCGTGCGACTTCTACTTCGACCGTGTATCCCTTGTAGTTATTGAGCCGGGCGAGCCAGGTGCCATCAGCGGCAGTTTCCAGTTCCCAGCTATCCCGGGTAACGGCCCGCTGTAACATGGCGGGGATATCCTGTACATAGCCGCCTGTGGGTACTGGGTTTTGCCAGCGTTGCAATTGATATTCAGTCTCGGCGGAAGCCGGGTTCAGCCATACCAGATTCAGCAGCAGTAGTATTCGTTTCATGATTTTTTCAGCTCCTGGGCGATGGAGAGACGCAGATTCTTGATGTAGTTGTAATAGCCGCGGCCATTCTTGTAGCAGATATCATCAATCAGCTTCTTGCAGACAAAATCCCCCAGGGCGGCGTGGTACTTAAGCTGAATATAGCTGGCGTCGTATTCAATGCGCATCACATTAGTGTCGCCGCGATAGTCGAAACGGGCCAGGATATAGCCCTCACCTTCGCCCTCGTATACCCAGGCAAAGCCCTTGGTGCTGAGCATACCTTCGAGAATGGCATAGCGAACCTGGGCCTCACTGGCTCCCGCTACCGGGATCTCTTTATGAACGGCTTCGATATAGCGGTTTGAAGATTTGGGTTTGGCATTTTTGTTGATGACCAGCTCGCCGGGGGCGGCTTGCAACGACAGGGAGAAACCGAGGGCGAATAACGCCCCCAGAAAGGGCCGGACTTGCATATCAGAATCCTTCTGAAAAAGGCTGCGAAAGTCCGAGTCTAGCGAAAAGTCAAGGCACTTGAAAGAGCACTTGAAAGAGTGCTTGAAACAGCTCTTGAAAGAGAAATTAGAGCAAACCTTCCAAACGCAGACGTTGCATCTCTTTGGCAACTTGTTGCATCTGCATTGGTGTGCCCAAGGTCAAGCGATTCCAGCCTTCAAGCCCTGGGAAGGTGCGGCCCACCAGAATGCCGGCCTGCTGCATCCGCTTGCGATAGTCTTCATTATTGCCCTTGATGCGGTGGAAAATAAAACTGGCGTTGAGCGGCAGATAGTCGAGCCCCAATTGTTTGAGCGTGGCAATGATAATGGCACCGGCTTCTAAGTTGTTGCTGCGGGTCTGCGCCAGCCAGGCGCTGTCATCCAACACTGCTGCCGCCCCATAGAGGGCAAACTGGTTGGCGTTGTCAAAACTCGCCTGGGCCTGCATGGCGGCTATCATTTCTGGAGCGGCAATGGCATAACCGGCCCTCAGTCCTGCCATTCCCCATGCTTTGGAGAATGTCTTGGTCAGCACTGTGTGTTTCTGGCCATTTTGGATGAACGGCAGCGCGGATTGGAAATCGCTACCGGCATACTCGCCGTAGGCCTCATCAATAATAAACTGCAGCTCGGGACTGGCCTTGGCCAGCCACTGTGCAACCGGCGCCTTGGGCAGCAAAAGGCCAGTTGGGTTATTGGGGTTACACAGATAGACAATGGAAGGGCCAGAGTGCGCGGCCACGGCGGCTTGCATAGCGGCGATATCGGTTTGCAGCTCGGCGGTCAGCGGCACTTCTGTTACCTTGAGTCCCCGGGCCTTGGCATAGTCGGCCACTATGTCAAAGGTAGGCTTGGGCATCACCAATTGGCAGTGAGCGCTGGCCATGGCATCTATGGCGAACTTGAGTACTTCGGAAGAGCCATTGCCGTAGATGAGCTGCTCTTGGCTGATACCGTGATAGCTTGCCAGGCGCTTGAGCAAGGCCTGACGGGCACTGTCGGGATACAGGTGCGCCTCGCCCATATGCTGCATAATGGCTTCCCGGGCACTGTTTGGCATCCCCAGCGGGTTTTCATTGAAGTTCAGCGCCAGGGGCCCCTTGGAGACAGTAGCTTGGGCCTGCTCTTGGGAAGATAAAGAAAAATTACTGCAGCCACTGAGCCCCAGTGCGGTACCGGCTAAACCGGCCTGAATAAAATGCCTACGACTTAATTGCATGTTTATTATGATGTTCTGGATAAGAGGGCACTCAGTCTACCCAGAGGAGGAGAGAAAATAAATGAATTTTTATTCATTATTTGAAGTTTGTTATTCTTTTGGCTTTTGATTGTCAGAGATCTTTTCTGAGCCGATCGCGAACTTCCATGAGTGCAAACCCTAACAGGTTTAAGCCGTTCCATCTCCTGGGAATTTCAGATTCAGGATGATCTTGAGCGAGCCCTATCCCCCATACTTTATCTACAGGACTAGCCTCGACCAAGATACGGTTTCCAGTATTAAGCAGAAACGATTTTAGTTCAGTATGCTGAGCAAACTTAGCTAAGTTTGCATTAAGCACTATTTCAAAGCGTCTCTCATCCCAGACTTCTTGGTTGAACCCGACAACTTCCCGACCAATAGCTTTGGCTGCGCCAGGGTTGGTGGCAAGGAGGATTCTTTCACATGCAATGTCATCACCAAATAGCTTTGCCTTGTGATACATCATGTAATGCTCCGCAGTAATGAAGACGTTGCCTTCTTCTTCAAACTTTGCGTCATACCATTGACTAAAACAACTCTTGGAAATTTGTTCTCCTTTCTCCTGGTGTCCCCAGAAGAATATGTACTTGACCTTATTCCCTTGGTCTACGAAATCGACCAACTGTTCTCTTGTCCTAATTTTCAAAGTGATTCCTATGCTTGGTTGCTTTTTACCTGCAAAAGACTTTCTTACCCTGGTCAGTTCAGGCCTTGGCACTGAACTCAGAGATTGCTATGAATTCTATAAGTTGTGTATGAGGTCATGCTACACTAGCTTACAATTTAGCGAAATTTCTTGAATGTTCACGGTCGGTGAAGAGTTGGCTTAAAGCCATGATAGCCGCTGTGCCAGCGGCTTAAAGTCGTGGAGCAAGTGCATCCATGCACAACTGCCAGTTCGCCATCCCTGGCTCTCGCTCGTAAGCATGTCGCTATGCGACACTCACCGCCCCACACCCGACCAAGAAGGGATCAACAGCAATCCCCTCTTGGATCTCCCTTGCCGCCCCACACTGTGTCGAAAGCCCCTCGGCCTAATGGCGCAAATAACTACCGCTTCAGACGCTCAGAATCACATCCATGTGACTCTGGCCCGGCTCAACATCCTGTTTCGCGCTCGTGAGCTCGTCGCTAGGCGACACTCGCCCCTGATTCGACTGTCGCTGCTTCGGCATCCAAATCCTTCCATGGATAAAGGCCAGCTCGCCTTCCTTGGCTCGCGCTCATAAGCACACTCGCCACCGGCGAGCATTCGCCCTCAGCCACGTTATTTGCGCCAACGGCTTTCGGCGACACCGAGGGGGAATAGGTGCAATTCTGCAATCATAGCGTTGCTTGAAATTGCTTATATACCTACAGACATACACCCATTTTCCAGGCACAGGTGGAACTGTGACCGTCGAAAACAGGGACGTTTTCGTCGAGGCTACATGGACGTATTCACAGCAACTTCCCTGTTTAACGGCCAGCTCACCATCCCTGGCTCGCGCTCGAAAGCATGTTGCTACGCAACTCTCACCGTGTCACAGGATCGCCTGTGCGAAAAGCGCACCGCAGGTGATGGACTACATCGTGGCCGGAAGCTCGGCCAGTACTAACTTAGGAACTTTTAGCTGGGAGCTATGATAGCCGCTGTGGCAGCGGCCTAAAGTCGTGGAGCTTCGCCCCACACCCGACCAAGAAGGGATCAACAGCAATCCCCTCTTGGATCTCCCTTGCCGCCCCACACGGTGTCGAAAGCCCCTCGGCCTAATGGCGCAAATAACTACCGCTTCAGACGCTCATCCCTGATTCGACTGGCGCTGCTTCGGCATCCATGCCTCAGCCACGTTATTTGCGCCAACGGCTGTCGGCGACACCGAGGGGGAATTGGTGCAATTCTGTGACAATGGAGTAGCTTGAAATATTTGAGAGTTCTGCAGACATACACCTAATTCTAGGCACAGGCGGAACTGTGACCTTCCGAGCCAGGGATGGCGAGGCAGAGCTTACAGGGACGTACTCGCAGCGAGTCACAGGATTGCCTGTGCGAAAAGCGCACCGCAGGTGATGGACTACATCGTGGCCGGAAGCTCGACCTATGTTATTTGGCCATTTTGAGCTTAAAGCAATGATAGCCGCTGTGCCAGCGGCTTAAAGTCGTGGAGCAAGTGCATCCATGCACAACTGCCAGTTCGCCATCTATGGCTCTCGCTCGTAAGCATGTCGCTATGCGACACTCACCGCCCCACACCCGAGGAAAGGGGGCTGTATCGACTCGCCCCCTTCCCAAACCCCCAGCGACCCGCGACGCAGCGGAAAACCCCTTGTGCTTATGATGCCAATTCGCTATCGCGCCAGACGCTCATCCCTGATTCGACTGGCGCTGCTTCGGCATCCATGCCTCGCTACGCGATTGTCATCAACGCCCTGCGGCCGCTTCGAGCGGGAAAAGTGTATACCTTTAGCATTTGAGGTTCCTGATGATTAGGCGAATTTGAAATCGTGCATAAGCCCAAAAACATACACATATTTCCAGGCACTGGTGGGACTGTGACCGTTGAAAGCAGGGAAGAATGCAAACCCCCAGTCAATTCTGCTTCAAAAACAAACCAAATCAGTGTTTTATTGCCTTTGTCAAAACTTGACCTTTGGCTAATTGTTTTCACATTCAATGCTGGGTATTGTATAACCAATTCAACCGCTTAGTTTTAGTACTTCCTTAAGCTTAAGGCGAAAGCTGCAACACTTTTCCGATTTTAGCGGAATGCAGGGACAAACAGAGTTTGGACCCGTGCGGTAGCCATGTCTTTACTCGACGTTTTTTGTAAGGCCATAGGTTGTACAGCTTGAAGCGCTTATGACAAGCACCTCAGAACTGATTTTTATACAGTATTATTGACCTTCTCGACAAAATGCTGGAAATTTGCAGCTAAGTTTGCGCGTTATTTCTGTAACATTTTAGAAAATAACATTAAATTCATAACGTTAAAAAATACAGCTGGTAGATAATAGGTTTGGAAACCGCGCATGCGCGTTTAGCTGTAAGGGATATTAGGACTAAATTGCATTATATCCAGCTAATACAAACAGATAGCGATGCGCGTTGACACTCCTCCGAGGACTAAAACGCGCATGCGCACTATACAGCTGTTAAATTCTTGACGTTAATATTTGACTATGTTTCCTGTGTCATATACTTTTCATCTCGGTGCTGCGGTCTAGTTGGTTTGGACGTCTGCTTATTATCTTTCGGTTTTATCGCAGAAGGTCTTGGGTTCGATTCCCAACGGCACCGCCAATTCTTCGGAGGCTTTCGTGGAAAGCGAAGGACTAAAACAATTCTTAAAGTCCGTCGGTGATTCAGTATTCTTACTCAATACTATTTGTGTTGGGCTAGACGGAGTTGCTGATGGTACTGTCACAAAATCAAATGACCTAACGATAACTTGGGAACCAAGAGATCCCAAAGCGACTGCGCTTCAAGCTAGGGCACATGCTATAAAGTCCGCACTAGTATTCGTGGAAGAGGCATTGCTAGATTACATCAAGTTTATTAGTGAATGCGAAAACCAAGCTCCTGTAGTAAAGAAAATTGGTGGTATTGATGGGGCTGCTGAAAAAGTAGCGCAACTATCTAAATCGAGCGCACTCTCTGGTATGACTGCTTATTGGGAGCCTTTAGTTGTGCTTCTTGTTCGCTGGAGGAATAAGGTTGTTCACGGTAGTACATCGAAGTTCTCGCAGCATTACAGAAATATTCTGATTGAGCACGAGGACAGTATTAAAGCCAATCATGCTGCTATTTCTATTTCTGACACTCTAAAGCACTTTGATGGAGGTTCTATTACTTTAAAGGACTTTTCAACAATGATAGCTGTGACAATTAGGTTTGTACGGTGGGTTGACCAGCATTTGACGCCAACGATTACAGATTTGGAGTCATTTGCAAATTTAATCAAAGATAAGCACTTAGAAGTTGTGTATAAAAATGTAATCGGTGTAAATGGTGAAAAACGCCAAAAGCGTAAGTTTGATTACTTCATTAGCCAGAACTTTAAAAGTATCTCTGAATCTGAAAGAAATGACTTATTTGAAGCGCGGTATCTAGTAAAAGATCGAATTTAACAAAGCATTTAAGAGTGATTCTCAACGCTTGGCAGTTTCGCTTCGCTCAAGTATAGCCAAGCGTCGTTCACACCTTAATGCGGCGTTAACTGTCATATGAGCTTCAGAGAAGAATTGGAAAAAAAGTGGAAGATTACTATCGCTTTGTTGAGTGAGGCTCGTGCAGTTCTTTGTGAATGCCCGGGTGTTGGCAAATATATCGCCGAGTACGATGAATACCTTGATCACAACGAGCTAGAACTAGCACTGGATATGCTAGAAGAAGCAGCACTTGAGGCAACAAGTAAGCCTCCAGAAGAAATTTGGGTAAAGCTCAAAGATGCTGCAAAGTCTATGGGCTTAGAGGAACGCTGTGAATTCTATAATCAGCAAATACAAAACAGTTAACAAAATAAAAAAATAACAAAATCGCCTGTGCGAGATGGCCGCTCTCGAACATCTTGCTCTTCACGGCATTCAGGCTTTCTGCCTATCCGCACCGCAGCTGATGGGCCATATAATGGCAACCCAGATATCAAGCATAAAAAAACGCACCCTAAGGTGCGTTTCTTGTTAACTCTGCATGTCAGCTTAGTGCTGGAACATGGCAGAGATAGATTCTTCGTTGCTGACGCGGCGGATAGCCTCGGCCAGTACCGCTGACATGGTCAGCTGGCTCACTTTGCCTGTCTTGAGCATTTCTGGGCTCAAAGGCACAGTGTCAGTGACTATGACTTCGTCGATCACT
This sequence comes from Shewanella sp. ECSMB14102, assembly GCF_000813075.1. NCBI lineage: Bacteria > Pseudomonadati > Pseudomonadota > Gammaproteobacteria > Alteromonadales > Shewanellaceae > Shewanella > Shewanella sp. ECSMB14102. The sequence goes on along the minus strand of NZ_JWGX01000024.1, from coordinate 33,482 downwards.
GAATTTACTATGTTGCTGGCGGCGTTACCGGAGAATACCGGGTGGGTCGCATAAGCAAAGACGCGGTTGGCGCCGTGTTCTTTCAGGGCTTCAGCAGCCTTACACAGAGTGCCACCTGTGTCGATCATGTCATCAACTATGATGCAGTCACGGCCTTGAACGTCACCTATGATGTGCATTACCTGAGCCACGTTGGCCTGTGGGCGACGCTTGTCGATGATCGCCAGATCTGAGTCGTCGAGCAGTTTGGCTACGGCGCGGGCGCGAACAACACCACCGATATCGGGGGAAACAACTACAGGGTTATCCAGCTTCTTGGCCAGCATATCTTCAAGCAGCACAGGGCTACCGAAGACGTTGTCTACCGGTACATCGAAGAAGCCCTGGATCTGCTCGGCGTGCAGGTCACAGGTCAGTACTCTGTCGACACCCACGCTGGAGAGGAAATCGGCAACCACTTTGGCGGTAATGGGTACACGGGCGCTGCGGACACGGCGGTCCTGACGGGCATAACCAAAGTAAGGGATAACGGCTGTGATACGGCCGGCTGACGCGCGGCGCAGGGCATCAACCATTACGATCAACTCCATCAGGTTGTCGTTGGTTGGTGCGCAGGTGGACTGAATGATAAACACATCAGCACCACGTACATTTTCGTTTATCTGGACACTGATTTCACCATCGCTGAAACGGCCTACCTCTGCGTCTCCGAGTTTACAAAAAAGACGGTCTGCTATCTTTTTGGCGAGACTGGGGGTAGCGTTCCCAGCAAAGAGCTTGATGTCGGGCACTGTAAGAACCTCAGGCGTTTGCTTTATTTTAGTGGCTGGGATAAAACGGTTGCAGCGCTTTATCCCGGAAGAAACTGTTCAGAGGCGAGCCAGTCGACTCTGAAGCGGCGATCTATTTATCCCTTTGGCAACAAAGCCTTTGAATGATGACGGCAGCTTTGCCAGACAATCGAGAGCTTGTTGCTGTTTTTCGAATTCCCCGAACACGCAGGCGCCGGTTCCGGTCATTCTGGACGGCGCATATTCTAGCAGCCAGGCCAAGGCCTTGGCAACTTGAGGGTAATGGCGACACACCAGTTCCTGACAATCGTTTTGCCAGGGGCTGCTCAGTAGTTGCTCCAGAGAGAGCTTGGGAGTATCTCTCGGTAAATCAGGGTCATGGAATACTTTTTCAGTGGAAACATGGGCCTCGGGAACCAATATCAGATACCAAGGTTCGGCCGGTTTCACCGGCTGAAGTTTTTCGCCGACCCCTTCGGCAAAGGCCGCCATGCCCTTAATGAAAACAGGAACATCTGCGCCGAGTTTTAAACCAATTTGTTCAAGTTCCGCTTCGCTCAGGCCGGTTTGCCACAGGGCATTGAGAGCCACCAGAGTCGTGGCTGCATCCGACGACCCGCCTCCCAGACCGCCGCCCATGGGCAGCTTCTTGTCGAGCCAGATCTCGGCCCCCATTTCACAGCCACTGGCTTGCTGCAATGATTTTGCGGCCTTGAGAATTAAGTTATCGCTATCCGGGACAGCGGCGCCCAAATTGGAGTGCAGTTTGAGTTCGCCATTGGTGGTGACTTTAAAGTCCAACAGATCGCCATGGTCGAGAAACTGAAACAGGGTCTGTAGTTCATGGTAGCCGTCTTGGCGGCGGCCATTGATGTGCAAAAACAGGTTCAGCTTGGCCGGGGCCGGCCAGCCAAGCGAAAGACTATTGGGCTGGAGGTTTGGGTGATCGAGGCTCATGGCTGCTGGCTTTCCTTGGTGATGAGTGTGCTCTGGGCTTCGAGCGCCTGCCACTCGGTTAACTGGATCTTGAGTTCGAGTGCGCCGCGATTGAGTTTGAGAAGGCGCGGAATATCGGCACCGCTTTGTTGCTGCCAACTGAGGTACTTCACCTGCCATGGCGGGTTAACGCTGCCATCTTCCAGGCTCTGGGGTTTACCGTCATTGTTTGTGAGCAGGAGTTCAGTGTCGGCGGCGCTGAGGCCAAGCACCCAGCGGGGCAGGGCGTTAAGCGGAATACTCCAGCTGCTGAGGCCATCGAGTAAACGCTGCGGGTCACGGTTGCGGTAGACTTCGCCGTCCAGCTCCAAAAAGGCGCCATCCGGGCCGCTCTTCAGCAGCATCACACTGGTGCCCAACATGGTGGTGAGTCTCAGCTCTTCCGTCGTCGGGGTATGCAGCCAATAGAGATTAGTGCTGAATTTTTCCTCAGGAGTCTTTACCGCCAGCTTGCCTTTCAGCTCCCAGGCCTTGGCTTGGTTGGCGTGCTTGACTTGAGTCGCCTGCCAGCGGGTATCGGGCAAGCTGCTACAACCACCGAGCAACGTAAGGAGCAATAAGGGCAACAACAAGCGCAGTGCCGACAGAGGTGTAAAACAGGTTTTTGTGAAGTACTTCAAAATAATCATCTGTTGTTCACTGTGTAGGCCGCCTATGATACGAGGGCTTTGGCAGAATACCAATAAGCGTCGACCCCAGTGGTGTCGCCCTTGTGGCTTTTGCCAGCACCTGCTTAGCTTAATTGATAAATTGGTTGAGAAGTTAGACCTTTATTCGGTTTTGTTAAGCGTATTCTGTTTTTAAGGTGGCCAATTCAGTAGAATGGCCGCATCCTACAGCGACGCCAAGAGTCCAGAACGAGTTCAGATGAGCCTTGTAGCAATTGGTATAAACCATAAAACCGCCACTGTTGACCTGCGTGAGAAAGTTGCCTTTGCCCCGGATAAGATCCATGACGCCATGCGCAGCCTGGCCAAGGAGACCCAGAGCGGGGAAGCCGTCATCGTTTCCACCTGTAACCGTACCGAGCTTTACTGCAATACAGAAAATGCCGAGCAGGTGGTGCGTTGGTTGGAAGACTATCATGGCCTGAGCCATGAAGAGGTGGCCCCTTGCCTTTACCAACACTGTGGGCAACCCGCGGTGCAACATTTAATGCGGGTCGCATCCGGGCTTGACTCTCTGGTGCTGGGCGAGCCGCAGATCCTCGGTCAGGTCAAACAGGCGTTTGCCAAGGCCAAGGAATCAGGCACAGTGGCACTGACACTGGATCGCCTGTTCCAAAATACTTTTGCCGTGGCCAAGAAGGTGCGCACCGAAACGGAAATCGGTACTGCGGCGGTTTCGGTAGCTTTTGCCGCCGTCAGCATGGCCAAACATATCTTCTCCTCTCTGGCGACTACCAAGGTACTACTCATAGGTGCCGGTGAAACCATAGAACTGGTTGCCCGTCATCTGAAGGAAAACGGTGTGACCAGCATGGTGGTGGCCAACCGCACCATTTCCCGCGCCGAAGCCATGTGCGAAGAGTTTAATGCCCAGGCGATTACCCTGGAACAGATACCAGATTTTCTCCCCAAGGCCGATATCGTGATATCCTCTACCGCCAGTCCGCTGCCTATTCTGGGCAAGGGCATGGTAGAAAAAGCGCTGAAGCAGCGCCGCCATCAACCTATGTTATTGGTTGATATAGCGGTTCCCCGTGATATTGAGGCAGAAGTCGGTGATTTGGACGATGCCTTCCTCTACACGGTCGATGATCTGCAAAGCATAATCGAACAGAATATGGCCTCCCGTAGAGAGGCCGCCGAGCAAGCGGAAGTCATTGCCGAAGAGCATTCACACCAGTTTATGGAGTGGGTTCGTTCACTGGAATCGGTCGACAGCATTCGCGAATATCGTACCCAGAGCATGGCGATTAAAGATGAGCTGGTTGAACGGGCTATGAACAAGTTGGCACAGGGAGCAGACACAGAGCAGGTGCTGCTGGAACTGGCTAACCGCCTGACCAACAGACTGATCCATGCTCCGACCCAGGCCCTGACTGCTGCCAGTCGTCAGGGGGATCTCAATGCTTTGGGTCAATTGAGAACCGCGCTCGGCTTGGATAAACACTAAGGTTAGCGAGCTAAATGAAGGAATCCGTTATCCGCAAGCTGGAAGGCTTGCTTGAGCGTAATGAAGAAGTATTGGCCTTGCTCAGTGATGCAGGTGTCATAGCGGATCAGGACAGGTTCAGAGCCCTGTCACGGGAATATGCTCAGCTTGAAGATGTGGTCAAAGGCTTTAAGGCCTACCAGCAGGCGCAGGCGGATCTGCAAACCGCACAGGAGATGCTGGCCGAGGAAGATCCTGAGCTGAAAGAGATGGCTCAGGAAGAGATCAAGGCGGCCCGCGCTCAGTTGGAGCAGCTGGAAGGCGAGTTGCAAATTCTGCTGTTGCCCAAAGATCCCAATGATGCCAGCAACGCCTTTCTGGAAATCCGTGCCGGTGCAGGCGGTGATGAAGCGGCTATCTTTGCCGGCGATCTATTCCGTATGTACAGTCGTTATGCCGAGAGCCAGCGCTGGCAGGTCGAAGTTATGAGCGCCAGCGAAGGCGAGCATGGCGGTTTCAAAGAGGTGATAGCCAAAGTCAGCGGTGACGGTGTTTACGGCAAACTCAAGTTTGAGTCCGGTGGTCACAGGGTACAAAGGGTGCCGGAAACCGAATCCCAGGGGCGGGTGCATACCTCGGCCTGTACCGTGGCCGTTATGCACGAAGTGCCCGAGGCCCAGGCGGTGGAAATCAACCCGGCCGAGCTGCGTATCGACACCTTCCGCTCTTCCGGTGCCGGTGGTCAGCACGTTAACAAAACCGACTCGGCAATTCGTATTACCCACTTGCCCACAGGTTTGGTGGTGGAATGCCAGGATCAGCGCTCACAGCACAAGAACAAGGCTCAGGCCTTGAGCGTACTGGCGGCCCGTTTGCAGGCGGCTGAAGATGAAAAACGCCGCAGCGCCGAAGAATCTACCCGTCGCTCTCTGGTGGGTAGCGGTGACCGCTCAGAGCGGATCCGTACCTATAATTTCCCTCAGGGAAGGGTGAGCGACCACAGGATCAACCTGACACTGTATCGTCTCAACGAGGTGATGGAAGGAGACCTGGAGCAGCTGCTTGAGCCTTTGATGCAAGAGCATCAGGCTGACATGCTGGCGGCTCTGTCCGACGAATAAAAGGACTGTCTGTGACTAAACTCAATATTGCCGAGGCCCTGCAATGGGCCTCTTCTATGCTGGCCGCATCGTCCGAGTCTGCCCATGCAGATGCCGAAGCCCTGTTGCTGCATTGCTTGGGCAAGAGCCGCAGTTTTCTCTATACCTGGCCCGAAAGAAACTTATCGGCCGAACAACACAAGCAGTTCACCCTGATGGTGCAGCGTCGCAGCCAAGGTGTGCCTGTGGCTCATATTGTCGGTGAGCGCGAGTTCTGGTCACTGCCTTTTATCGTTAATGAATCCACCCTTATCCCGCGCCCGGATACGGAAATCCTGGTGGAAACCGCGCTCAATCTGCCGCTTTCAGATGATATCGCCGTGCTGGATCTCGGCACAGGTACCGGTGCTATCGCGCTGGCGCTGGCCCATGAACGGCAAGGCTGGCGAGTGACTGCTGTCGATAAGGTCGAGGCCGCGGTGGCGCTGGCCTGTGCCAACCGGGATAACCTGAAGTTGCCACAGGTGGAGATCCTTCAGAGCGACTGGTTTTCGGCGGTTCAGGGGCGCAAGTTCCAGCTGATTGTCTCCAACCCTCCCTATATTGAGGAGGATGATGAGCATCTTGAGATGGGCGATGTGCGCTTTGAACCCCGCAGCGCCTTGACCGCCGCCGATCAGGGTTTTGCCGACCTATTCCATATCGCAGCCCATGCCAGGGAGCACTTGCTGCCGGGCGGTTATCTGCTGCTGGAGCATGGTTATGCCCAAGCGGTGAAACTCAGGGAGAAACTTGCCGAGCTCGGTTATCAACAGGTGGCCACAGTGCGTGATTTTGGCTCCAATGAAAGATGTACTCTGGGTTTGTGGCCCGGTTGAGTCTCTGTGCCCGGGAGTCACGCCCGGGCTTGAAAACCGCGAATATCGTCCCCACTTCCTGCCTTAATTCTGCCTTTTCGACAGCGGCTTGGCCTTGGTGCTGAGCACTGCGATAGGGTACACTGTCGCCTTTGTTCACCTACAGATAGCTATCCGATGGAAACTTTTTACAGCCTGTATCCGGCAGTTAAACACCTGCACATGACTCTAATCGCCGTCAGCGTATTGCTGTTCATTGTGCGTTTCGTGCTTAAGCTGCGTCAGTCAGCCATTATGGACAAGAAACTGCTGAAGGTAGGTCCCCATGTGATCGATACTTTCCTGCTGCTGTCCGGATTGATTCTGTGTTTTATGATTAAGCAGTATCCCTTCGTTGATCCTTGGATGACGGAGAAGATAGGCGCAGTGGTCGCTTACATACTGCTGGGCGTGATGGCGCTCAAGTCCAACCGGAATCTGATCTTCCGGATCTTTGCCTTCCTCGGTGCTCTGGGCTGGGTGGTTTATGCGGCAAAACTGGCACACTTCAAACAAGCGGTAATTCTGGGGTAATGCAACAATATTCTCTTAAGCAAGACGAACTCTCTCTGCCCGAGTCGGCATTTGAGCTTTGCCAACATCTGGGCTTTGGCTTGGCCAAACAGGCTAACTGGGCCTGGCTGGAACTGTCCGGCTCAGTGCTCAGCCATTATCTGGTGGATCAGCAGCGGCGCTTCCAGGCGCTGCTGGACTGGTTTTACAAGGACCTGGGGTTTGGCCCCAGGGAAGACTATTTTTCCCGGCAGGCGGCCGATCTGGGCCAGTGTATTCTCAGCCGCCAGGGGAACAGCACCACATTGGCAACTGTGCTTATGTTGCTGGGCAAACAGCTGGACTTGAAATTCGACCCTGTGCTGCTGCCGGGCACCACAGTGCTGGCCTGCCACGTGGCCGGTGAACTCATCTATCTCGACCCGCTTCGGGGGGAGCGCCTCAGCAAAGAGCGCTTGCATGCCCTGGTTCGCGGTGAGCTTGGGAACAGCGCGCCGCTAAAAGCGTCTTACCTCAAGCCGGTTGGCACCCAGAGGCTGATGACCCGCATGCTGCATGAACTCAAGGCGGGCGCCATAGTTGCCCATGAGTTTGAAGTCGCGATGGAGTGCTGTAATTTGCTACTTGAATGGCATGCCGACGATCTCAGCCTGCATCGGGAGCGCGCCTTTATTGCCCAGCAACTGGGGGCGATTCATGTCGCCAGCGCCGATCTGCAGTATTTTGTCGACAACAGCCCACACGACCCCGTGGTGGAGCTGGTGAAGATGCAACTCAGAGAATTGGGAGACGACCCTCAGACCTTTCATTGAACCTGCCCGCGAGGGCAGTGATAAAAATATAAATATTAAAATAAAACAATAAATTGCAATCGCAAGGGAGATAGGACCTATGAGCAGTACCTCACAGGCGGCCACTGAAATGACTGCGTTGGTGACCAATGACGCCACCGCGCTCGGCATTCTGGCCGCCATTCTCGGCTTCGTTTTTTACACCAACAGCAGCAGCCATCCTTTCTGGCAAAAGTTTTACCGTTTCATCCCGGCCTTGTTGCTGTGTTACTTCCTGCCATCCTTGCTCAATACCTTTGGGATTGTCGATGGCAGCAGCTCCAAACTTTACTATGTGGCGTCCCGTTATCTGCTGCCTGCCTGTTTGGTATTGTTGATCCTCAGCGTCGACCTCAAAGCCATTCTGGGGCTGGGTCCCAAGGCGGTAGTGATGTTTTTGACCGGCACCATGGGCATTGTCATAGGTGGCCCGATTGCCCTGCTTATTATGTCGGCAATCGACCCGACATTGACCGCTGGCCACGGCCCGGACGCAGTCTGGCGCGGCATGACGACACTCGCCGGCAGCTGGATTGGCGGTGGTGCCAACCAGGCGGCGATGAAAGAGATTTATGAAGTGGGCGGCAATATCTTCTCCGTGATGGTCACTGTCGATGTGATAGTCGCCAACATCTGGATGGCCGTGCTGCTGTTTATGGCATCCAGGGCCAAGGAGATAGATGCCAAGACAGGTGCAGATACCAGCGCCATTGAAAGCCTCAAGGCCAAGGTGGAGCAATATCATGCCGAAAACGCCCGCATTCCCAGCCTGCGCGACATTATGCTGATAGTGGCTGTGGGCTTTGGTATTACCGGTCTGGCCCATGTTGGCGCCGATCTGCTGGCACCCTGGTTCGCAACCAACTATCCCTGGACCGAGCAATACAGTCTGACCTCCGGATTCTTCTGGCTGGTGGTGATAGTGACCACTATAGGTTTGCTGCTGTCATTCAGTCCGGCCCGTCATTTGGAAGCGGCCGGCGCCTCCAAGATAGCCTCGGCCTACCTCTACATACTGGTGGCTACAATCGGTTTGCATATGGATGTATCCCAAATTCTGGATACGCCGATTTACTTCCTGGTGGGCATTATCTGGATGTTGGTGCATTCGGGATTGATGCTGCTGGTGGCCAAGCTTATCCGTGCGCCGCTGTTTTACATGGCGGTGGGCAGTCAGGCCAACGTTGGCGGCGCGGCGTCTGCGCCCGTAGTGGCAGCGGCCTTCCATCCGGCACTGGCACCCGTAGGTGTACTGCTGGCGGTATTCGGCTATGCTTTAGGCACTTATATGGCCTGGCTCTGTGGCCAGTTGCTGCAGGCCGTGGCCGGCTGATTTAAGTTAACGCCGCATGAGCGGCATTCAAGAGAGAAGTTGCGATGAGTAATAAAACCATACATCTGGGGGCTATCGAGATAGCCAATGACAAGCCCTTTGTGCTGTTCGGTGGCATGAATGTACTCGAGTCGCGGGACTTGGCGATGACCATTGCCGAAACCTACGCGGAAGTCACTCAGAAGCTGGGGATCCCTTATGTGTTTAAGGCCTCCTTCGACAAGGCCAACCGCTCATCCGTCAACTCCTATCGTGGCCCCGGCATGGAAGAAGGTTTGAAAATCTTCCAGGAGATCAAGGATACCTTCAAGCTGCCATTGATTACCGATGTGCATGAGCCTTACCAGTGCGCGCCTGTGGCCGAAGTCGTGGACATCATCCAGTTGCCGGCCTTCCTGGCGCGCCAGACAGATCTGGTGGTGGCCATGGCCAAAACAGGGGCTATCATCAATGTCAAAAAGCCTCAGTTCCTGGCGCCCCATGAGATGCGGCATATCATCAAGAAATTCAACGAAGCGGGTAATGATGAGATCATTCTCTGTGAGCGTGGCAGCTGCTTTGGTTATAACAACCTGGTGGTGGATATGCTGGGCATGGATGAGATGAAGCAATCCGGCTACCCGGTGATCTTCGATGCCACCCATGCGCTGCAGCGTCCTGGCGGCCGTGAAGATTCTGCCGGTGGTCGTCGTGCCCAGGCAACCGAACTGGCCCGCAGCGGTATGGCGCTGGGACTGGCCGGGCTGTTTATTGAAGCGCACCCGGACCCGGATAATGCCAAGTGTGATGGCCCTTGTGCCTTGCCACTGCAGCAACTGGAAGGGTATCTGAGCCAGATGAAGGCCGTTGATGAGCTGGTGAAGTCTTTCCCGGCGCTGGATACCAGTCGCTGAGCCAAGCGCTTGGTTAACCTTACCTAAGCTGCTGAAAGCTGCACCCTTGGTTGAATAGCGAATCACTTAACTAGCATGTTAGCCTTAAACGCCCGCGATTGCGGGCGTTTTTCATTGCAGTCATGGCTTGCTGTTCATCGGCAAGCATTCTCGGGCTCAAAGGCTTGTCCTTCAAGACGCTGCTGCTGGGGTTGGGGTGCGGCAGCGCCTTGGCGCTGACTTCGCTCTGGGTTCGGGAAGCAAGCCTGGTGCTGGGCTTGCCGTTTCCTCACCGTGCCGCCTGGGTACTCTTGTTGGTTATTTTGCTGCAGACCTTGTTGCTGCTCGCCTGGCTTCTTATCAAAGATAAAGAAACCCTTAAAAAACTCTGGCACAGGCCCAGGTTGACCCTGGCCATCAGCATCAGCAGTTGTCTGGGCTCCATAGGTTGGTTCAGCGCCATGTCGCTCACGGCCGTGCCTTATGTGAAAACGCTCGGGCAGGCGGAAGTCTTCTTTATGATGCTGTTCTCCAGCCTTTGGCTCAAGCAGCGGGTCAAGGTCAAGGATATGGGCGGCCTGGTATTGATTGCCCTGGCCGCGGTATTGGTGCTTTGGGGATGATTTAGCCGTGTGGCTCCAATGCCTTTATCTGGGCCAGCAGTTCGCTGTTGATTGGCAGCGAGAGCCCATATTGCTCGGCGCGCTGTTGCAGGTAACCGTTGATATAGTCAATTTCCGTCTTGCGGCCGTGCTTGAGATCCTGATACATGGAGGAGTAGTTGGCGGCGGTTAGCCGTATCACTTCCTTGACTCTGGCGTGCAGCGCATCGAACGTCAGCGCTATGCCTTCCTGCTTGGCTACCTGTAACAGTTCATCGAGAATGGCGCAGATTGTTCCCTCAAACTCGGGGGCGGCCAGGGCACCGTTGTTGACTCTGTGAATGGCGGTCAGCGGATTGATAACGGCATTGACCGCCAGCTTTTGCCACAGGGCTTCGAGAATGGCATTGCTCCACTGACTGCCGGGAATAGCATTGAGCAGAGCGGTTTTCATCACCTCTGGCATGGGGGCGCCGATTAAGTCACCTATCTGGGTCAGGCCACTGCCGGTTTGGCGAATATGATTGCTGCTTAGTCTCAGCGCCGCCTGACTTGTCGTGCCCAGGCTCAGTGGCCGCTCATTCAGCTTGGCGGCCAGACTTTGATGAGGACCAAGTCCATTGTGCAGTAGCAGGATGCGACAATTCGGGTGAAGTCTTGGCAGCACAGGCTCCAGCGCCGCTTCAACCTGATAGGCTTTGACTGTGACCAGCAAGAGATCGAGCTGCTTGAGCTTGCTCGAGTCCTGCGCCAGGCACAGAAACGATGTTTGCAGACTCTGGTCGCCAAGCTCCAGGGTATAGACGTGTTCTTCGCCCTGCTGCGCCAATGGCAGGGTGTTGGCTGTTGGTAACACTCTGGGTAATAACCAAGGTTCAAGACCGGCTGCAGCCAGTTGCTGCGCCAGCAGTTGCCCTATGGCCCCAACGCCGAGGATCCCTATCTGCATCCCGTTACTCCTTCAGCATGGCGGCGCCAAAATACTTGCGATAGCCCCAGAGAGATACGTAGAAGAGTACGACTCCGGTCATATCGGCGACAAAGTCGGCCATATCGGCACTGCGGTAAGGCAGGCGGGATTGCACCATCTCTATCAGAATGCCGTAGCCGGCCAGGGTGGCAAACATTAAGTACCAGCGGGGGCGAAATGCCAGATAGGTCAGCCAGGCGAGGGCAAAGAAACTGCCGATATGGCCCACTTTATCCAGGTTAGGAATGCTCTGAGGGTAGTTAGGCTTGGAAAAAACCAGGTAGCTGATCACCGCCAGGGCAATCAACAAAGCAATTTTAAACAGCAGCTGTCGGTTAATCACAAATCACGCAGGGTTGGAAAGCTTGGCGAACATCATAGTCAAAATAAAGCCTGGCTGTCATCAGCAGACTTGGATTTATTCAGCTCTGCTTCAACTTAGGGTAGACTGGCGCTATTGGTTTGACTGATAAGTAAAAGGCGATGAAATGCCCTCATTCGATATAGTGTCAGAAGTAGATGCCGTTGAGCTGCGTAACGCAGTGGATAACAGCAAACGTGAATTGGATACCCGCTTCGATTTCCGTGGGGTGGAATTTGCGGTGGAGTATAAAGACTTTGTAGTGACCCTGTCGGCAGAGTCGGACTTTCAGTGCAATCAGATGGTGGATATTTTAAGAACCCAACTGAGCCGTCGTAATGTGGATCCCAAGGCGATGGAAGTGGATGAAAAGGCGATTCACAGCGGCAAGATGTTCTCTTTGAAGGTTAAGTTCAAACAAGGCATAGAGGCTGATGTGGCCAAGAAGCTGGTAAAACAGATCAAAGACAGCAAGATAAAGGTGCAGGCGCAAATCCAGGGCGACTCGGTACGGGTCACAGGCAAGAAGCGTGATGACTTGCAGGCTGTGATGGCGCTGGCCCGTAATACCGAGCTGGGCCAGCCTTTCCAGTTCAATAATTTCCGCGACTAGTCGTTAATCTGCGACTTGAGCGTATCCTGAGCAGTATCAGCCCGCCTCGGCGGGCTGTTTTTTTGCACCAGCCAAATTAGCAGCAGCACGGGCAAGCCTATGATGCTGGCGCTGACAAAGAAATTTACATAGCCAAAGGCGTTGACCCAGGCGCCGGAGAAGCCGGCAATAAACTTGGGAAACAGTAACATCACCGAAGACAGCAGCGCATACTGAGTGGCACTGTAGCCACTGCTGGTGAGGCTGGAAAGGTAGGCGATAAAGGCCGCTGTGGCGATACCGCCGCTGAAGTTGTCCACCGAAATTGCCAGGGTCAGCAGTGGCACGTTGTAGCCCACCATGGCCTGCAGGGCGAACAACAGATTGGTGGTGGCCACCAGGAAGGCGCCGACATAGAGGATTTTTATGGTGCCGAAGCGTGCCAACAACACCCCGCCGAATGCCGAGCCCACCAGGGTCATGATCAGACCATAGACCTTGCTCAAGGTGGCTATCTCCTCCTTGCTGAAGCCCATATCCACATAGAAAACATTGGCCATGATCCCCATGACAATATCCGAGATCCGGTAGCAGGAGATCAGCATAAGGATCAGAATCGCGCTCTTGCCGTAGCGGCGAAAGAAATCGATAAAGGGCAGGGCCACGGCACTGTATAGCCAGGAGATAAAGGCGGCCATCCTATCTGTGCCGGCTTGGGTCAGCTGCTTGGCTTCCCGCTCTTGAATCGCCCTGTCTTTACTTTTGACGCCGAAGATCAGCAACCAGAGCAGCAGAATGAGCCCCATAGTGACCAGAGTGACTGTATCTGTATTCAAGGCCTGACTAGGAAAGTAGGATTGCAGTACCTGGGTGAAAGGCTCTGCCAGGCTAAAACAGAAATAAAGCCCCAGCAGCAGGAGCAGTAACTTGCCATGGCGCAGGATAAACAGGTTGGCCGGCGCGGCCCAGACAGAGAGTCTGGGTGCCAGATTGGCTCTGAGTCTGTCTCTGAGAATGGCTTCCTCTTCCCCTATCGAACTGATATCCACCGCCGGCTCTTTGGCAAAAAGTGTTGCCAGTATGCCTATGCCCATCAAACCTGCCATCACCAGATAGGCGGTTTGCCAGCTCTGGAGATCATAGCTTTCCGGCTCGGGAGAAACCCAGGCGGCGATAGTCAGTGAGCCTGCCGTGGCTATGATCATCGCGCTGCGATAGCCCACCTGATAGGCGGCGGCCAGTGCCGCCTGCATTTTCTCCGGCGCCGACTCGATACGAAAGGCATCGACCACTATGTCCTGGGTGGCGGAGGAAAAGGCCACCATCAGCGCAAACAGTGCCAGATGGGTGAGATCTTCCATGGGGTCACTGCCGGCCATCCCCAAAATGGCGGCTATCAGTAATAGCTGGGAGAACAGCATCCAGCCGCGGCGACGGCCAAAAAGTTGGCTGAACAAAGGCAGGGGCATGCGATCGACCAGGGGGGACCAGGCCCACTTGAAGGCATAGATCAAGGCCACCCAACTGAAATAGCCAATGGCGGCCCTGTCTACCCCGGCTTCCCTGAGCCAGAAAGACAGGGTGGAAAATACCAGCATCAGCGGCAGGCCGGCGGAAAAACCGAGCAGCAATAAGATGAGTACCCGCTTATGGAAATAGATACTCAGGGCGTCTCGGGTGCTGGCAAAAAAAGATTGAGGCATGGCACGGCTTGGTGAGAGTCAAAGGCCTTAGAGTAAAAGCCTGCGCCTGCGACTTCAAGGCGTGCTTGGGTGTTTGCCCAATAAAAAATCCCCGGCAAAGCCGGGGATTGGTCGCCCGTGTCATTAAAGTGTCACTCGGGCGGGGTAGATTAACGTCTGTCTCAGGGTCTGACGCCGATACAGCCTTCGGGTATGGGGCCACCACCGAACAGGTATTCACAGCAGTCGTCCAGTTGCTGGCGCAAAAACTGGTTACCGCGCAATACCCAATCGGGCCATTTATCGAAGGCGTACAACAAGTGCCAAAATACGCGTTCGACATCCGTTTGCGCTTCCCCCTGCAAGTTCAGCTGATGCCATTCTTCCAGGGTATCCCACAGATACAATCTGACTTCATTAAATTCCAGCTTGTCGCTCAAGAATGCTTTGCCGTAATGAGCCAGTTGGGGCGCTTTCACATCGATGAACTCTTCCGGGGTCATCAGATCGCCTCCTTATGTTTGCCAGGTTCAGTATAGACAGCTTTTTGATACTGAGCCGTGCCTGGGGTTAATTTCTCGGCAGAAGTGTGGCTTTCTTCAACAAAACTTGGGTGACCGGCACGTCGGGCCAACCCAAGGTGCTGTTGGTGCCTGTCTCTACCAGCGCCATATTCTGCAGAACTTCAAGCCCTTGGCTGACTTCACCGAATACGGCATAGCCCCAGCGCCTGGAGGATGGGTCGAGCTTTTTGTTGTCGGCCACATTGAAGTAAAACTGGCGGGTGGCCGAATGGGGGGCATTCTCTCTGGCCATGGCTATAGTGCCTAGGCTGTTGGACAGGCCGTTGCCCGACTCATTGACTATCGGCTTGTCTGACGGCAGTTCTTCATACTTGGGACTGAGGCCGCCGCCCTGAACCACGAAATCGGCAATAATGCGGTGAAACAATGTGTTGTTGTAGTCGCCGCGCACCACATAGGTGAGAAAGTTGTCCACAGTGATGGGCGCCCGGGTGCGGTCAAGCTCGACCACGATTTTGCCCATGCTGGTATCAAATTCCACTTGAGGGTAGAGATTGTCTTTTTGTATATCCAATGCCAGCGCCAGCTGACTGGTCAGCATCAATACGGCTGCGAGTATCCATCGGCTCATGACCAGATTCCTTATCATAGTGTTGCAGACGGGCCTGCCTGTGAGTCACCGACCGGCCCAATAAATTACTGCTGCAAAAAGCTGTGCAGCTCGGGGTCGTTGAGTATTTCGCCGGTCAACTGGGTGATCAGCTTGTTCATGTCCAGTTCCAGTGAGGCGAAGTCGGCACCGAAAGGCCCCTTGAGCAGCCCCTTGGCCTTATAGCGCTTGGTCAGGGTATGGCTGCTGTTTTTCGCCAGCAGATTGATGCTGACATTGGTTTTGGCTTCGAAGCCGAAGCTGGATTCATCCACATCAGTGAGCAGTTCAATCAGCTGCAGCTGCACTTCTTTCCCACTGGCGGGATCAATTCGGTATCCGGCCTTGGCAAAACCTTGACGAAACAGTTGATCCAGTTGGGCCCTGGGTGGCTCGGCCGGGCTGACCAGACGTGCGGCTTTGCCGTCTTCATTGAATCGCACAATAAAATTGGCGGTGCGGGTATCCAGGGTTTGCAGCGCCAGAGCAGGCTCCAGCGAGGTCTGTGGCGTGACCGCAGGCAGTTCAGGGCTCAGGGCAATAAAGTTGGGGGTATGACTGGCGCAGCCAAAGAGCAGCGCCGACCCCAGCATCAAGGTAGCAAGCCGTTTCATAAAAATCCGAAGCTGTAAAAAGGTGGCATCAGGATAACCAGATTTGAGTTTGGCTTCCAGCATCTGCTTATGGCAGATAGCCGACTTTGGTTCAGCCAGGGGGAGATTTTTGCGGGTTCTTTGCGCGTATGCCTCCAAGGGGCAAACTCAAGTATCAATCCCGTGAAACAGCTAGTATAGATTATCAAGGGGTGTCTTTGTCAGTTAGCGTTTCTGAATGACATCGTAAACCAGATCGTATTCTGCAAGTGGTTTTTTCATTTTTGTAACATTCAAGGCTTCAATCTCCGACGGCGACAGGGTAGAGTCAAGTTATTGCTCTAAAAACAGCTGTTGGGAATATGTTGGAATTGAAATCCGGGCCTTTGCCGACGACTCAATCAGGGGTTGCTACCCAGGCGGCGCCTGACTCTTTGATAGATGTTCACGGCCGGCCTCTGTTTGGGCATTTCGACGGCCCGCCGAAAAGCCTGGGATTGGCAGACTTTCAGCTGTTCAATGAGATGGACCGCAGGGTTTCACGCCTGAAACAGCGCTGCAGTTATAAGCAGTTTGAGTTTATTGGCCTTAACAGCCCCAGATGGATGCTGGGCGTTGCCTTGGCGGATATCGCCTATCTTGGCAGTGGTTTCTGTTATCTGTTTGATTTGCAGAGTCGTCGCATGTATCAGCAGAATCTGCTGCGGCCGCCCGCTGGTTTTAACCTGAGCCGTTCGCCATGGCAGGGGGAGAGCCGTATGGGCGGCATTCACTTTCGGCGTGAGCAGGGACAATGGCAACTGAGCCTGGATCTTAAACTACAGGGAATGCCACTTGAGGGGGAAATGACCTTGATTCCCGAACCGCTCAGCTTGCCGATGGCGCTTTGCAGTCCAACCGGTTACAGCGGTTGGACCTATACCCAAAAACACAATGCCCTCAAGGTCTACGGCCAGTTGTCCTTCAATCATGAACCCCAGCCGCTGCTGCATGCCAGAGCAGGTTATGACTTTTCCGCAGGCTTTATGCGCCGGGAAACCAGTTGGCGCTGGGCCTCTATCAATGCCGATATTGATGGCAAGGGGTTGGGGCTAAACCTGGCGGCCGGAGTCAACGAGACCGGCTCTTGTGAAAACGTGCTCTGGGTTGATGGTGCCAGGCATTTGCTGTCGCCGGTGCATTTTGAGTTTGACCGCAGGGCAGCATCCGGCGGCCAATGGCGAGTTTGGTCTGAGCGCGGCGAGCTGGAGTTGGCATTTTCGCCCTTGGGGTGCCGCAGCGAAAGGCTCAATCTGGGGCTGCTTAAAAGCAATTTTCGCCAGTATACCGGGCTGTTTTCCGGTTGGGTCAAAGACTCCCTGGGCAAGCGCCATGAGCTGGTGCAGCAGAGCGGCCTGACAGAAGATCACTTTGCCAAGTGGTGAGCTGGAATAAAAGGAATAAAAATGGATTTCAATTTACTTATTTCACACCCTGAATGGCTGCTGCTGGTATTGGCGCCGCTGTTCTTCATCTGTATGGCATTGGAGTGGTTTTTCGGTGACCGCCTCAGACGTTTGCCTGAGAATGCCCGCTATCGGCCGGCGGAGGTTTTCTGTAACTTTGTGCTGGCAGGCATGCACCAGGGCGCCGATATTCTCACAGGGTTACTGCTGGCCAAACTGTATTTGTGGTTATTCGGCTGGCGTTTGTTCGACATTGAGATGAATGGCTGGACCTTTCTACTGCTGATGCTGGGGCAGGACTTTTGCTATTACTGGTTCCACCGGGCCAGCCACAGATGCCGCTGGATGTGGGCCGCCCATGTAGTGCACCACAGCTCGGAAAACATGAATTTTTCCACCGCCTTTCGTCAGAGCCTGATGTACCCATTGGCGGGCATGTGGCTGTTTTGGCTGCCCTTGGTGATCATAGGCTTCGACCCCAACTGGGTGGTTTTTGTGGTGCTGCTTAATCTTGGACTGCAATTTTTTGTCCATACCCAGGCCATCAAACGTCTTGGGCCCTTGGAGTGGATATTCAACACGCCGTCCCACCACAGGGTGCACCATGGCCGCAATCCTCAGTACATAGATAAGAACTACGCCGGGGTGTTGATCATTTGGGATAGATTATTCGGCAGCTTTGAGCCGGAGCGGGAAACCGTGCGCTATGGTATTACCAAGCCGGTGAACAGCTTTAATCCTGTGACAGTCACCTTTGCCGAATGGCGCGATATGTTGGCGGAAGTGAGCCGCCCCGGGCTTAGTTTCAGGCAGCGTTGGCGTTTGCTGTTTGCGCCGCCGGCCAGTCAAGAGTTGCCCAGCTCCGGCCTCGGAGGATATGCTGATGGCCCTGACAGTTCCAAGGAAGCTAAGGAGTACTGATGAAGCTTTTTGTGTTTGACCATTGTCCTTATTGTGTCAAGGCTATGATGCTGGTGGGGCTTAAGGCGTTGCCGGTGGAGCGGGTCTATCTGCAAAACCATGATGTGGAGTCCAGAATAGCTATGGTCGGTGCCAATATGGTGCCCATTTTACAAAAAGCCGATGGCAGCTTTATGGCCGAGAGCCTGGATATCGTCAGTTATCTGGATAATCTGGATGGTAAGCCGGTTATTACGATTGCCAGCCAGGCCGATGCTGTCAGCCAATGGCAGGAGGCATCCGGTTATTTCAGCAGTCGCTTGCTCTATCCCCGCAGTGTGTTGCTCGGCCTGCCTGAATTTGGCTGCCAAGAGGCGATTGCCTGGTTTACCCAAAACAAGAGCGCCATGATAGAGATGTCTTTCGAGAAAGCGCTTGCGCAAACGGCCGATTATCTTGAGGGCCTGGCTAAGTGTTGGCCTCTGCTCGACTGGCTGCTATTGCCGTCGGAGCGGGGCAATAAGTTGAGTATTGATGATATCAACCTGTTCCCCGGTCTGAGAAACCTGACCATGGTCAAGGGGCTGGTATTCCCGGCCAGAGTGCGCGCCTATATCGAAGAGGTGGCGGCGCTGACTCAAATCGACTTGTACGACGACAGAGCCGTCTGAGCGCCTTCATCTGAGTCATACAACTACACCCAAAAAAAGACAGGCCAGTGCTGGACCTGTCTTTTTCATTCGTTTTCACTTTAGGGCAAGTGCTACTTTTAACCCGGCTTTTTCAACTCAGCTTTTTCAGCACTCTCTTTGTTCAACGCTCTCTTTGTTGATGCACTGAGCGTTGTCTGTGCTCCTGAGCACGGCGGGGCTGGCGTCGCTCAGCCTGATGGCGCTGTGGCTGAGCTCGCTGCTGATGCTGCACCTTCGATTGACTATGAGGCTGATAGTGTCTCTGAGGCTGATGTTGTTTATCTGCCTGTTGCCGGCGCTTTTCAGCTTGTCTATGAGTAGTGTTAGTGTGCCGGTTTGAGGCCTGTTGCAACTGTCTGTCTCTGGCCTGATGTTTAACCCGCATCGTTTTGTCGGCGGCGTTGGCACTGCTATTGGCACTCCTATATGACGGCTGCTGTGACAGCTGGCGAACTTTTTGGGGCTCGCCCCTATGCATCTTCTCCCTCTTGTCAGCGGCGCGCCATTCACGGCTATTGTGCTCTCTGCGCTGCTTTAACTCTCGCTGCAACTGCTTTTGTTGCTCGTTTCTGTCCTGATGCAGCCTTTGGCTGTGGTTGAAGCTGCGTGCCTGGGATTCATAACGCTTGTGTGGCTTGTTGTATACCGCCTTATTGTAGCGTTGTTGCAGCCCTGGATGGCGATAATGGGCGCCACGTCTGTGGTGCGGGTTATGGCTCCAGCGCTGGGCTCCCTGGCTATAGGCCAGTCTCGGCCGGTAGTGATTATAGTGCTTATGGCGATAATCGACCCAGACCACTCTGTCATGCCAATGAAAGGCGCTGAAGAAGAAGTTAAATGAAATGCTGACCCCGGCACTGCGCCAGTAAAACGGACTGGAGTGGTAGCGCACATATCCGGGGAAAGGGTCCCAATAGATAGGTGGGTAGCTGCTCCAGTGCCAATGGCCATAGACACGGCGACTGTCGTAGTAAGGGACATAGATAATCTCGGTGCGGGTCGGTGCTATCACTATCTGACGTTCGTCGCGTCTGACGTTAAGGTTACCCAGGTCATTTAATGAGTCGGCATCCCAGGCGGCTTGTCTCAGGGTTTGAATCCCATCCATCACCCGGCCTTCATCGGCGATAAAGGCTTCGCCCAAACGGGCGGTCCAGTCCAGATCTGTGCTCATCTTGTTCAACACTTCCGGAAAGGCGATAAGCGCCATCACACTGGGATCCCAATCCTGGTTCTCGGCTTCGGCCATCAGGCGTTCATTGCTCCAATGGCTGCGCTGTTTGCGCCAGCGCTGTGCCTGCACCAGTTCCAGTGGATAGGTTGAGGCGATTAGCATATGGGTCAACAAGGTGTCCGGATAGAGAGCGATAGGGGAGAGCAGCTGCATCAGCTCGGGTTCCCGGATATCACTGCCGGATTCGGCGGCCTGCAGCGCCGTAGTTGGCAGGCCAAACAGACACAGGATAAGCACACTGTGCTGCAGCCAGATTTTCAGCTTGTTCATGGTTGCCTCCTTTAGGCCGATATGGTTACCAGCCTGGCAAGTGAGCTAACTGAGGTCTTGCGACGCAATTCCCCATCAGTGGCTTCAGGATAAGTCGCCTTTGATGAACATAAGCTGAAGGTTTTGGGGGGGCTAAATATTATCCAGCGAATGGACAAAAGATTTTGTCTTTTTCTGGTTCAGCCCCTGGTTGTGAGTGGTTTTATCAAAACAGTCATTTAGATAGCCATTGGGAAGCTCTAACTGGACAAACTGTGTAGTAGATCACAGTTTATGGGGGCGCAAGCCTCCACCCTGTTATAGCTATTTATCTTTAGTCGCCATTGAGTGCGACTATCGCCAACAAGCAAAAGGAGTGTATATGGCAACCAAGAAAGTCAAGGCACCCACTATAGATATAGGCATCAATGATGCAGATCGTAAAAAAATTGTCGCGGGGCTTTCTGCACTGCTGGCCGACAGTTATACCCTGTATCTGATGACCCATAATTTCCATTGGAACGTCAAAGGCCCACAGTTCAACAGCCTGCATCAGATGTTTATGGATCAATACACAGAGCAGTGGAATGCGCTGGATGAAATTGCCGAGCGGATCCGCGCCCTGGGGTATCCGGCGCCCGGGACTTATAAAGAGTTTGTTCGCCTGGCATCCATCAAGGAAGTGGAAGGTGTGCCCTCTGCCAATGAGATGATATTACATCTGGTTGAAGCCCAGGAGGCCACGGCCCGCACCGCCAGAGATCTGTTCCCCGTTATCGACAAGGCCAATGACCAGCCGAGCGCCGATCTGCTGACCCGCAGGCTGGAAGTCCACGAAAAGACTGCCTGGATGTTGCGTAGCTTGCTGGAGGAATAGCCTAAACGCTAGGCGCTACGCATCAAAAAGCCGCCCCGGAGTGCTCCGGTGCGGCTTTTTTTTAATAGCCTTTATTGAAGTGGCATTTGTGTTGGCAAGGTTCGCTTACCCCAATCACATAGTTTGCCCATGTTGATGGAGAGCCACTCACTTGTCGCCTGGCTGCCACGCCAAGTCGTTTGGCGCTATCTATTCAAGGCTTAAGTGCCTTAATCAAGGTATCAGGCCTTTTCGGGAATACGTTCCAGTACCGCCAACAGCAGCTGCCAGTATTGGCCCACTGTGGTGATATTCACCATTTCATCCGGGCTGTGGGGGAAGCGTATGGTGGGGCCGATAGACACCATATCCATGACCGGATAGGGCTCCTTGAACAGGCCACATTCCAAACCGGCATGGATCACCATGATCACCGGCTCTTTATGGTAGATGTCCTGATAGGTGTCGCGCACAATCGCCATTACAGGAGACTGGCTGTCTGGCTTCCAGCCTGGGTAGGCGCCGGAAAGATCAATCTCGGCACCGGCCAGGTTGGCCAGGGCGATCAGCATGCCTTCAACCTGGCTGCGACCAGAGTCAATTAAGGAGCGGATCAGGCACAGGAGTTTGACATCCTGTTCGCTGGTATTGATCACCCCGAGGTTGAGTGAGGTCTCGGTCACGCCTTCAATCTCGTCACTCATCCGCATGACACCGTTGGGGCAGGCATGCAGCAGATCGATAAGAGTGTTCTGACTCTGCTCGCTCATCACCTTGGCAGGCAGCGGCACTTCGGTGAGAGTCAGGCAAGCGGCCGGATCGGCAACCGCCAGCTCTTCTCTAAGCAGCGCCTGGAAAGCCGCGGCGGCTTCGCTCAACGCTGTGGCTTGTTCGGCCGGTACCAGAATAGTGGCACTGGCTTCACGGGGAATGGCGTTACGCAGCGAGCCGCCGTTGAATTCGGCCAGTTCCAGCTGCAGGCTTTCGCTGTGTTCAAACAGAAAACGGGCCAGCAGCTTATTGGCATTACCTCGTCCCAGGTGAATGTTCACCCCCGAGTGGCCACCCTTGAGCCCGGAGAGCGTCAGGTTGAATGCCTGGAAACCCTCGCCTGTGGCTTCCCAGACCATGGGCAGGGCGATCTCGGCATCCACGCCACCGGCGCAGCCCATGTAGATTTCGCCTTCTTGCTCTGAATCTGTGTTGATCAGGATTTCACCGCGAAGCATACCGGCTTCCAGGCCAAAGGCTCCTGTCATACCCGCTTCTTCATCTATGGTCAGCAGCACTTCCAGCGGCCCGTGGGGAATATCGTCACTGCCGAGAATGGCCAGCGCCGATGCCATGCCTATGCCGTTATCGGCACCCAGAGTCGTGCCCTGGGCCTTGACCCAGTCGCCATCAATCCAGGGCTGGATCGGATCTTTGACGAAGTCATGCTCTTTATCGGCATTTTTCTGCGGCACCATATCTATATGGGCCTGGATCACCACGGGTTTGCGGTTTTCCATCCCGGGAGTGGCATCTTTGCGAATAATCAGGTTACCGACTTTATCTTCGATAACTTCAAGCTGACGGTCTTTGGCCCAGCTCTGAATATACTGGCTGAGCGCGGCTTCATGCTTGGATGGGTGAGGAATGGCACAGATTTGTTCAAACCACTGCCATAGCGGCTGAGGTTGCAATTGGCTGAGACTGGACACAGCAAACTCCTGATCTTTTCGTCTGGTTGGCGGGCTTGGAACGGGCCAAGCGCGAGTTGTCACCAGTCTATCACACAGCGGCCTAAGGGCGCAGAACCCAGTTGGGACAATTGTTTATTTGTGGCAGCGAAACTTGCCAGCCAGATAATGGTAATCCGGCGCCGGAAAGGGAATAATGCTGGGCGCCAATAAAAAATAATTAGGATGGGTCATGGTTGAATTTATTGATGTTACTGACCAGGATGCAATTTTCAGTGAGGCAGGCTGGGATGCATTGCTGGTGGTCAGCGCCGATGTGACGGCGTGTCCAATCGAAGAGGTGGCGATACTGGCCTCCCACGGAGCTCAAGTCGACAAACGGGTGGGCAAGAGCCCGACCCTGTTGTTTGCTCCCGGGCTTGCCGGTGGCCGCTTGATTATCGCCCCGGTCGCGCCGCTTGGCGATTATGACGATGTGCGCGCCTTTGCCAATGCTGCCAGGGCAGGTATCGCCATCGCCCGAGACGCAGGAGCTAAAAGGCCGCTGCTGTGGGTCGATAAGCCTGTATCCTTGGGCGATGAATACGCCAAGGCCGATCTGGTTGCGGCGTTGGCAATGGCGCAGGAGCTATGGCAGCCATTGGAAGCCCGTGAGGCAGGTGCCGCCCTTGGCAGCATAGAAGCCATAGGGGTGCTGAACGGCGCCGATGCCGACATGCTCAATGCCATTGAAGCCGGTCGCAACCTTGCCAGAGATCTTTGCGGCACTGAGCCCGAGCGCATGGGCGCCCCTGCCTTTGCTGATTACTGCCTCAATGCCTTCAAAGATTCAGGGCTGTCGCTGCAGGTCGTGGAAGACAGAGACATTCTGGAGCGGGACTATCCCTTGCTGAGCGCCGTGGCGCGAGCCTCTTTTGCCGTGGCCAGACATCAGCCCAGAGTCGTTAAATTGGAGTACCGCGGCGAAGGTGACATCCAGCACAGTTATTTCTTTGCCGGTAAGGGTGTGGTGTATGACACAGGCGGCGCCGATCTTAAAGTGGGCGGCGCCATGGCCGGTATGAGCCGTGACAAGGGCGGCGCGGCTGCCGTGGCCGGTTTGATGAAGACCTTGTCATTACTCAAGCCCAAAGGCATTCGCGTGGTGGCCGAACTGGGGCTGGTACGCAACAGCATAGGCAGCGAAGCCTTTGTCACGGACGAAATCATCACCGCCCATTCGGGTGTCAGGGTCAGGATCGGCAATACCGATGCCGAAGGGCGCTTGGTGCTGGCCGACTTGCTGTCCCATCTGCGTTTAAAGGCGCAGGGCAGTGCGGCGCCCGAGCTGTTCTCTGTGGCAACGCTGACCGGCCATGTGGTGCGAGCCTATGGCTCTTACAGCGCGATAGTAGCCAACGCCGTTGCCGAGCAACAGGCATTGCCCAAGCGGTTGCAAGCCAGCGCCGAGCGTTACGGTGAGGGGCTGGAGCTGTCCCGTTTGCGTAAGGAAGATTTTGCCAAGGTGCGTGATGTTTCCGGTGCCTCAGAGCTACTTTCTTCCAATAATGCGCCCTCATCGGTTACCGCCAGAGGGCACCAGTATCCGGCGGCCTTCCTGCTAAAGGCTTCCGGATTGGCACAACACGGGGTAAAAGACGCTCAGCCTATGGCCTATAGTCATCTGGATATTGCCGGCAGTGCCACAGAAGGTGACCCCCTCTATGGCAAACCTACGGCGGCGCCGCTGCTTGGGTTGTTTGCCTATATGACTGAGTAAGCCCTCAACGCCTCCCGGTCGATGTCGTCGGCCGGGTTATCCCTGTACTCTGTCCGTTGGCTTTTGTTCATTTGGCGACCGCTATATTGGCATTACCTAGCCCCGATATTTGCTAGGCGCTATCTTGTCTAAGTTCTCCACTGCAAGCGGTTGGGTCAGAGCTGACTTGAAGCCGTTTGAATCGTCATCCACTACTAACCCTGAAAACAACAGAAAACTTTCAGAAGGATTTTTAGCCAATCTTATAACCGGGTGATCTAATTCACCTTAACTGGTCTTACCTCTTTGAGATCACGCTTTTACCTCCGTTGGGAGACTAACATTTGGGCGCTGACTGACAGTCAATTACAGCGTTAGATTTTACTTAATCTGGATGAGGTTGGTTTGGTTTGTTTTGCTATTATTTCTTTAAAATCAAGTGGTAATATTTTTTATTCATTGTGTTTCGAAGTGTATCATTAAGTGCCATGGGTAAATCTTGTGTAACGTTTATGTAATTGGCTTACATTTTTAGGCGTGTTTTAAATTTTCAGCCTTGATACTTGTAATAAAATTACAAATGGCTATAATAGCTCTCGTTGGTTAGGCAAGCGCCTTCCACCTCTAGTCAATCCAGGATGGATAACTATCTCCAGGGAAATGAGTGACAAGTTGTCTCCACGGATATGAGAACCTCTAGTTCCAGGGAACCGAGCCAAGCTTCACTAGAGTATTTATTTCACAACTTTGTTAGGAGTATCGGCTATGTCTTACACAGGCAAAAACAACCTAGTTTATTGGAGCAACACCTGGTTTGATTGTCAGGTTTTGCGCGGCGGCATGTTCGCCATGAGTTTTAAGGGCTGACTACCCCTTTAAGTAGTTCCATCATCCATCAACCTTTGTTCACCACTTTGTGGTGTATTTAGACTCAAGTTGCAATAGAGGTTTTGCTTCTGTTGCCAGGTGTTACCCGCTAGCGCGGTAGACTCTTTCCCTTTTGGGTGCTTGATACATGTCTTGGCCTGCTCTTTGAGCAGGCTTTTTTTTGTTCGCAGCAAAATGTGAATAAATTGTGAGCTGGTGGGCAATTAATGGATACCACAGGCCGACTAAGTACTCTGGTGCTGGTCTGATCAGCGCAAACTCCCTATAATCTGCCGCCGATGACCTCGTTAAAGAAGTGTCACAAACCTCCCTACACTCAAATTCAAGGAACCTGGTTCCATGTTGGAAAAACTGTTTAAGTTAAAACAAAACAAAACCTCTCTGAAGCAGGAAGCTGTGGCGGGTCTAACCACCTTTCTGACCATGGCTTACATCATCTTCGTTAACCCCTCAATGCTGGCTGATGCCGGTATGGATCAGGGCGCAGTCTTTGTGGCGACCTGTATCGCGGCGGCGATAGGTTGTCTGGTCATGGGGCTTTTGGCCAACTATCCCATCGCCCTGGCGCCGGGAATGGGTCTCAACGCCTTTTTTACCTATACAGTTGTGGGTGAAATGGGTTACAGCTGGGAAACCGCGCTTGGCGCCGTATTCCTCTCCGGGATCTGCTTTATGATCCTCTCCCTGGTACGAATTCGGGAATGGGTGGTCAACTCTATTCCTATGTCGCTGCGCCTCGGTATTGCCGCAGGTATCGGCTTGTTTTTGGCGCTCATTGGCCTCAAGAGTGCCGGTATTGTGGTTGCCAATCCGGCGACTCTGGTAAGTATGGGGGATATCACCGCATTTCCGGCACTGATGTCGGTATTGGGGTTCTTCTTGATCATCGCTTTTGTTCAGCGTGGATATAAGGCGGCGGTGATCCTCAGCATTCTGGCCATCACTCTGCTAGGGCTGGCCTTTGGTGATGTGCAATATAGTGGCCTGGTATCCATGCCGCCCTCCATTGCGCCTACCTTTATGAAGATGGATCTCTCCGGCATGCTGGAGATCAGCATGATTTCCGTAGTGTTCGCCTTTTTATTTGTGGATTTGTTCGATACCTCTGGCACCTTGGTGGCCGTGGCGCAGCGTGGTGGTTTCCTGGATGATAAGGGCCGCCTGCCAAGACTCAATCGCGCCCTGACCGCCGACAGCGCTGCCACTATTGCCGGGGCCATGCTGGGTACTTCGACCACCACAAGTTATGTCGAGAGTACCTCAGGCGTCAGCGCCGGTGGCCGTACCGGCTTGACCGCCGTCGTGGTCGGGCTGCTGTTTTTGGCTTCACTCTTTATCTCGCCGCTGGCCGGTATGGTGCCTGCTTATGCAACCGCGGGCACCCTCTTTTATGTGGCGATTCTGATGATGTCTGGCCTGGTGCATGTGGAGTGGGAAGATTTGACCGAAGCCGCCCCTGTGGTGGTGGTCTGCCTGCTGATGCCATTGACCTTCTCAATAGCCACGGGGATCGCCTTTGGCTTTATCGCCTTTGCGGCGATTAAACTTCTTTGCGGCCGTTTTCGCGATCTCAATGCCGGGGTGGTGGCACTGGCGCTGCTGTTTATTCTCAAGTTTGCCTACGGCGGTTAAGGCTAAAGCGCGAGCATCTGCTTTATAAACTGCATTTATTAAGGGTCATACTTTGTATGGCCCTTTTTGTATGAGATATCGCAATAAATAACGATTTTGTCCGCTTGAATGCCGACTGCCGCTAGGAATCCGGCGACGGATTGGGTATAAGATTTATCCCCGACTTTTTTAAGTAAATACAAGTGATGAACTTGAGTGACACACGCTACCGCCGGGTAGTGGTAAAACTGGGTACCAGTGTGCTTACCTCCGGCAGCAAGCGCCTGGACAAGGCCCATATGGTCGAGCTGGCCAGGCAGATGGCGACCTTAATGCGCGCCGGTATCGAAGTGGTTTTGTGTACTTCCGGCGCCATTGCCGCAGGGCGCGAGCACCTGATGTATCCGGAGTTGCCGGATACCATGGCCAACAAACAGTTGCTCGCGGCCGTGGGCCAGAGCCAGTTGATCCTGGCCTGGGCTCAGTTGTTCAGTATTTATGGTCTGCACGTGGGGCAGTTGCTGCTGACCCGGGCGGATCTGCACGATCGCGAGCGCTATCTCAACGCCAGAGATACCCTGAATGCGCTGCTGAAACAGAATATTATCCCCATCATCAATGAAAACGACGCCGTTGCCACCAATGAGATCAAGGTAGGGGACAACGACAACCTGTCTGCCCGCGCAGCGCTTTTGTGCGATGCCGACTTGCTGATCCTGCTGACAGACCAAAAAGGCTTGTTCGATGCCGATCCGCGCCATAATCCCAATGCTCATCTGATCAGCGAAGTGGTCAATATCGATGACAGCCTGCGGCAACTGGCCGGCGGCTCGGTTTCCGGTTTGGGTACCGGCGGCATGGCTACCAAGCTGGAGGCGGCCGACATAGCTCGCCGCGCCGGTATCGAGGTGGTTATCGCCTCGGGCCATCATCCGGACGCCATAGAAAAAATCGTTGCCGGCGAGTCAGTGGGGACTCACTTCTGCGCCATCGAAACCCCGCTGGAGAGCCGCAAACAGTGGATCCTTGCCGGACCCAAGGCCAAGGGGAAACTGACTTTGGATGAAGGCGCGGTGCGGGCGGTAACCGAAAAGGGCCGCAGTCTGCTGTCCAAGGGGATTATTGCTGTCGAGGGCGAGTTTGAACGTGGCGCCACGGTGCAACTATTGGATCCCAAGGGCCGTAAACTGGCGCGGGGGATCTGTCGCTACAGCGCCGTGGCCCTCAAACGTATCGCGGGCCAGCATTCAGATAACATTGAATCCTTGCTCGGCTATGACTATGGTGATGCAATAGTGCACCGCAACGACATGGTGGTTTTATGACAGCTGAATATCTGCAACAACTGGGGCAAAAGGCCAAGGAATCCAGCTTTGCCCTGGCCAATCTTTCCGGCACCGCCAAGCAGCAATTGCTGCACAATATCGTTGCCGCTCTCAAGGCCGATGAAGCGGCTATTCTCGCGGCCAATGAGCAGGATGTCGCCGCGGCCAAAGAGGCCGGTCTCAACGCGGCCATGATAGACAGACTGCTGCTGGATAAGTCGCGCTTGGCCGGAGTGATAGCCGATATCGACAATGTGATTGCCCTTGCCGACCCCATTGGCCGCGAGTATGACAGCCGGGTGTTGGATAACGGCTTGCGCCTGTGTCGCCGCGCCGTGCCACTGGGGGTGATAGGCGTTATCTATGAGGCCAGGCCCAATGTGACTGTGGATATCGCCGTGCTGGCCCTTAAAACCGGTAATGCGGTGATCCTCCGTGGCGGCAAGGAAACCCTGAAATCCAACCTGGCGCTGGCCAAGGCGATTCGCCAGGGCGTTAAAGCCAGTGGCTTGCCGGAAGATGCGGTGCAGCTTATAGATAACCCGGATCGTACCCTGGTTACCGGCCTGCTCAAGCTGGATCAATATGTGGATATGATAGTGCCCCGCGGCGGCGATAAGCTGCAGCGGCTCTGCGCCGAGCAGGCAACTATCCCGGTTATTCTCGGCGGTATCGGCATCTGCCATCTCTATCTGGATAAGGCGGCCGATCTGGAGAAGGGCATTCCTGTCATCCTCAATGCCAAGGTGCAGCGGCCAACCGTATGTAACGCCCTGGATACTCTGTTGGTGCACAAGCAGATAGCCAAGGAGGCATTGCCCAAGGTGGCCAAGGCCTTAGTCGATGCCGGAGTTAAGCTGGTAGGCTGCCCTGAGACTGTGGCGATTCTTGGGGCTGAGCAAGTGGCCGCCGCCAGCGAGGATAGCTTTGCTACCGAGTGGTTATCCCTCAATCTGGGGATCCGGGTGGTCGATGATATCCAGCAGGCCATAGGTCATATTCGCCGCTATTCCAGCGGTCACTCCGAGGCTATCCTCACGGATGATATCATCGCCGCTACCGAGTTTATGAACCAGGTGAATTCGGCGGCGGTTTATCTCAATGCCAGCACCCGTTTCACCGATGGCGGCCAGTTTGGCCTGGGCGCCGAGGTGGCTGTCAGTACTCAGAAACTGCATGCCAGAGGCCCCATGGGGCTGGAAGCACTGACCACCTACAAGTGGTTGGGTGTCGGTGATTACACCGCCAGAAGTTAGTGTTTACTTCTTGTAAAAGGTATTCAGAGCCACATATAACAAAGCCCCGCAGTTGCGGGGCTTTTGCTTTGGCCGCTTACGATTCAGCTCTTAATCGCCGCAAAACTGCCGCGGCAGAGCTTGGCCAAGTCCTCTGCGGCAAGACAGATCTCCAGCCCACGGCGACCGGCGCTGACATAGATGCTGTCAAACTCCTGGGCGCTGGCATCTATCACTGTGGGTAACTGCTTTTTCTGCCCCAGAGGGCTGATGCCACCCACCAGATAGCCGGATGAACGCTGCGCCAATTGCGGATTGGCCATCACCAACTTCTTGGCCTTAATCGCCTTGGCAACGCATTTCAAGCTAAGTTGATGATTCACCGGCACCAGGGCCACCGCCAGTGGCGGTGACTTTTCATCGCTGCTGACCAGTAGAGTCTTGAATACCCTGTTGGGATCCAGTCCAAGCGCACTGGCGGCCTCTTCGCCGTAGGAAGGGGCATTCTTGTCATGGTGATATTCGTGAACGGTAAAAGAGATCCCCGCCTTGGTGGCGAGATCGATTGCGGGTGTCACAAGTGTCTCCTTAGGTTGTAGCGTGAGCAGAGTTTCGTATCGCGTTTTAATCCGGATATCTGTTGCGCCAAAACCTGTCTAACTATCAAAACAGGTGTCATAGCATAAGCCTCAAGCCTTTCAGGGTCGAGACTGCGGGTCACTCTTTTAAGACTCAGTTTAGGAGCAAGACCACAAAGCGGCATAAAAGCTTAAGTATTAACTCAAGCAATTGTCTGGAAAATAGCTTAGACATGAGCCCAGATATCAGCGGCTACTGATTATCTGAGTTAGGGGCTAATCCGAGGCTGGTAAAATCGATAGGCCAGGGAAGGGCTTTAAACATGAGTTAACCCATTTTTCCAAAATAAAACGCCCGGCATCTGGCCGGGCATTTTGAAAGACTATGGCGGCTTTACTTCTGCGTTGCGCGGTAGTGGTCGAAATTCTCGATATAGTCGTCCATCGAGCCTTCGAGCATCTCCTTGTAGCGCTCCATATAGTAATCCATCATCTCTTGCTTCTTCGACTGCATCTGCTCCTTGGTGGCAAAACCGGTAGAGCCGAACCAGGCATTGTAACGAGCCAGGGCATACATGAAAGAGGCACTGACTTCACCGGTCTGGACTTCAGTATTCTGGTTCTGTTTGTTAGCCAACTCGATGAGTTCACTGGCACGCTGAAAAAACGCCTTATCTGTATCAGACATCTGAGATTCCTGTTTAAAGCCGAGAGCTTGCCTCTCGTTGTTAGGGTTAACTTACCCTAGAGTGTTTTGCTGCAAACTGCTGTAATCCGCTTCACATTCCTGATTGCTAAAGCTAAACAAGCATGAGTTGAATCGCAAAAGAGAGCAACTAACTATCCCAAATAGCCAATCATTTAGGTGCCCTAGGCTAAGGAAGGTGCGACCAAGTCCCTTATGTGCTCTGGGTCGGCAGACAGACCTGTTTGTTGTGCTTTTCCCTTTTTTCGCTTTTACTTAATTTCTTCCGATTGGCGATTGTTTCGCTCACCCAATCTGGTTATTGTAGATACAATTCAACCGCTTATTTTAGGCTTTTTCTCTTAACGGCAAGCGATTATAACTCCTGGTGTAGTAGGCCATATAGGGAATATTGTCTTGACACAGTTCCAGGGCTGCTCTCGGCGGTTTTGGGGGATCTTCAGGGACGAAGTCAGTTTCGTATCCGTGCGGTAGCTATGCTTGCAGCAAAATGCTCCGCAAAAGCGCGCCTGTTATCGACGGTTTTCGCGTTAATCTGCTGGTGAAATTGAAAACATCAATAAAGTCATAATGATATACGTATTCCTAGTGGATAATAGCTTTGGAAACCGCGTATGCTTACCCTACAGCTGTTAGTAGGTTTGAATTGGGTCATGAGGTATTCTGAGCTTGTTGCTGATAGCGAAGCAGTCTTGTTTGAACTAGCAGAGTTAACTGGTATCGCATACGAAAAAGGAGAGTTTGCGGCGTTTAAAGCGCCCAACTTCTGCCCGGTGTTAACACGTCTTCGCCGAGCTCAAAGGAAAAATGGATATCTAACAATAGTTGAACACTAGATTTTGACCAAAGAATGCTCAAGTACCAAATAATGTTTGAGCGAAAAATAAACTTTTAGTGGGTTGCTAGATTTTTTTGATGCCTTAATTGGGAAAAGGAGTTTCTTGATGAATGAACTGGCCAATGAACTAGAAAGCAAAGGGTACAATATCAAGATTCAAGGTAATACGATAATTATTCGTTTAGGAGGCTTAACCAACCCGGTATCGGTTACCTATGATTGGGCAAAAGGCCAATATGATGTTGGTACTAGAGATTTACCTCTCGGTATCATCTACACGTTTCTATTTTCTATTTCTCTTTACGGAGCCTTAGTTTCCATCAGTTTTGTGAATGTTTTTCTGATTGCAGTCAGTGCTTTCGGGTTTACCTCTTTGATCATCACAGAATTGAGGGTTAGTCCATTGAGGTATTTTATAGCTCAAAAAAACGGGATGAAAAGCAAGGAAAAAACAAGTAAACCCAAGCTTAAAAACGTGGACAATGAATCCTAGGTAGAGGTTAGCACGACTGAAATAAGTTCGATTTCATCAAAGCTCTACAACTCAAGGCTCTCTTTCGATTTCAAAGAGCTTAAACCATATAGCGCTGCTTGGATGCAGACAGAAAGAAGATTAATTTTTCATTCTATAATGGATAGCTTGATTTTTGTTAAAGAGAGCAAATGGTAGATTTCAGTATTTCACAAATAGGCGCACTGATCCTGCACCGGAATTTTAAGCTTTCAAACTTACTAGAATCAAAAATAATGGGAGCACCATCAAAGGCTGATATCTGGCATTTGCGTTGCAGAAAAGAGGAGCTGCTAACGCTTCAGAAAGCATTGGCAGAAAGAC
Organism: Shewanella sp. ECSMB14102; assembly: GCF_000813075.1. NCBI lineage: Bacteria > Pseudomonadati > Pseudomonadota > Gammaproteobacteria > Alteromonadales > Shewanellaceae > Shewanella > Shewanella sp. ECSMB14102. The sequence continues at coordinate 1,269 of NZ_JWGX01000024.1, read as the reverse complement.
TCAAGCAAAATGAACAAAACTCTTCTCTAAGCTTGGTTCTAGAAGAAATTGATGAAATATGTAAAAAAAATACAATAATAGGCTAATTAGTATTGCCCATTCTGGGCTTAACCTCGCTACGATTAGCTGTTGTCGGCGTGACGCATAAAGGACGATATGGAATACGTAAACAAACCACCGGGAGTAAGTAGAGAATCGATTAGAGAGCTTGAAGGGGCTTTTGGTGTGAGCTTACCAAGTGAGTTTTATGATTGGTGGCAGAACAGTAATGGGGCGGACATCTTTTTTGGTTTTAAAGAGCTGCAATTTTTCTCAATCATAGAAATACTCGGTGAGGATATATACGAGTTAAAGAAATATATGCCTAACTCAATACCTATTTGTATGGATGGAAATGGTAATATTTGCGTAGCAAAAATTGAACAGCGAGAAATTTCTGGCTATTACATCGCTAATTGTGGTGATTTAGGCTGGGACGAGGCCAAATTTGTTGCTAAATCTCTTGTTGAACTGATAAGTGATCAAGTTTCGCCGGAGAGTAGATTAAATGTTTAAGAACTGGCTATGGCATTAAGTTTGAATCGCAACGCGTCATTTATTTTGTTCGTTAAAATTGTTTACATTGCTTAGATGTTGTTTTTTGAAGGGGAGTAATTGTGATATTGCCAAGTTATTATGCGGAATGGCTCAATAGTATTGATACGGCTGAAGCTGTCTGTTACAGAGGGAGTGAGTTCTATTTGTTCCCGGAGAGTGAGCTTATTGATGAAATCACGATAGATAAAAACACTGTCAACACCTTTAATCAGCTTTATGCCTTCATCAAAACTCAATTGGAAGTTTCCGGTAGTTCTCCTTTAACCATTGAACAATGCAGATCTTGCATTACGATCGGAACTGATAATGGCAATCCAGTTTTTATCGATCTAATGCGTGATTCAGAATTGTTCTGCTATTACCTTGATGGTGGTTATATTGAAGCGAAAGGTGGTAATTTGCTTAGCTTAACAATGGAGGCGATAATTGATGATATATGAAGTTTAGAGATATTGGCTCTTTTGGTTGGTTTGGTCAGTTTAAGGTGTGGCAAGGGTTTCAGCGGTATTTAGCTATCCAGAATATGAAGTGATGTTATGGCTGAGTTATTCCTAATTTGTTGCTGTAATGGTTAGGCAGTACAAAACAACCAAAATTACCAACTTTAAAGCCCCTAAGTCGGACGCCATATGGAGGGTGTTCAAAATTCTGTGTCACGTTAAAAATCACAGA
>NZ_JWGX01000023.1:0-17556 GCF_000813075.1 Shewanella sp. ECSMB14102 | reverse complement strand
CTCCTCACCGTTTAACCATGAGTGGTGCACTTATTATCTGAATTCGGGCAACCCTATTAATGGTCAAGTCTATAATATTAGAGATAATGGAAACCTTAGAGTCCTTGTAGATATTGACGGAAATGGAATATTCAACAAGTTAGCAGCAAAGGTAACAAAGTCCTTGCTAAAGGTTTTTAAGCCTAACTTTTTCCAACAAGAATTGAACTCAATTTTAAGCAGTATTCACAACCATAAATATTATGTAGCTGGCATTGAAAGCGTTATACCTGATAACACTTGGATTATTAATGGTATGGACTTAGGTTTTGAAATAAAAACACACTTAAAGGAATACATCCTGAAAAGTATATATCAATAGCAATATCTGAAAAAACCATAGATATTACACTGGTTGGAATTACAGAGAGTACTACATGAACAAAGTTGATTTTGATATATCAGGAAACTATAAAATATCTTACGAAAACCAAGCCGTTTATGATACAGGAAGTTGGATAAACCCATGCGCGAGACCAGGTGGCGTAAGCCATGGATGTTATGAACCATAAAGTTGAGGTTACTATGAAAAATTTAACCATGATCTTCTTAATCAGTTTGATGTTATCTGGCTGTACATCATTGAACGAAGTTAAACTTGATTCCACCCCCACATCAAACTATATAGGAAAGGATATCAAAATAACCACTACCTCAGATGAAATAATTGAGTTTAAAGTCGAGAGCACAACTGATTCGACGTTATCCGGAGAAGGGAATTCTGTAAAAATAGATAATATCAAGAAGATAGAGATGAAAGAGTTTAGCGTGATTAAATCAATTTCATTAACTAGTGGCCTATATATACTAGGTGCAGCAATTATAGCCGTTATGGTATTGTGAAATTAGAGCCTAAGGAAGATACAAGCAAGTCCCATGTGTGATCTGCTTTGTGTTTAATGATGGGATTGTTAGTATGCAGCATGAGAGTTACCTCTTTTGTTTTGATTGAAGCTTTGACACCTTTATCAAAACGGGTAACTCTCACCTTTTCAAGATAATGTGTCAGATCAAGTCGCGACTAAAATAACTTAGGCCGGAGGCCTATTATTGAGCTATCCCCAAACGCTCAAACTAACAATATATTAACCCCCTTGTAAATGGGCGACATTTCAAACAGTTTCAGGCTAATTTTTGGATTTTTCATTTAAATTGCTAAATGCACCATTTAATTTGCTCAGTAACTCAAGCGGCAGCGGAAACAGGATAGTCGAGTTGTTTTCTGCCGCCACTTCGGTCAGGGTATGCAGATAGCGCAGCATAATGGCATTGGGTTCTTTGCCCAGCGTCTGCGCCGCTTCCACCAGTTTTTCCGAGGCTTCCATCTCCCCCAGAGCATGGATCACCTTGGCCCGCCGCTCGCGCTCGGCCTCGGCCTGACGGGCAATAGCGCGGATCATACTTTCATTGAGATCCACGTGCTTGATTTCCACATTGGCCACCTTGATGCCCCAGGCATCTGTGTGGGAGTCGAGGATCCTTTGAATGTCGGCATTGAGCATCTCCCTGTTGGCCAACATCTCGTCCAACTCATGCTGACCGAGCACGGATCTCAGGGTGGTCTGGGCCAGTTGACTGGTGGCGGCGAGGAAGTTCTCCACATTGATAATCGCCTTTTGCGGGTCGACTACCCGAAAATAGAGTACGGCATTGACCCGCACCGAGACATTATCACGGCTGATCACATCCTGAGAGGGCACATCCATCACTATGGTTCGAAGATCCACCCGCACCATCTGCTGCACCACAGGGATCAGTATGATAAGCCCAGGCCCCTTGACCCGGTAAAAACGCCCGAGAAAGAAAATCACCCCGCGTTCATACTCCCTGAGGATGCGAAACATGCTGATAAGCAAGGCCGCAAACAGCACCAACAACACCCCAAAAGAAATGTTTAAACTACCACTGATAGCTTCACCCATGTCAGTCTCCTCTGCGTTGATTTTCAGTCGGCTCGATATCACCGCTTTTCACCTCAGCCAGCTTAAGTACTAACCCATTAAGCCCCAAAATCCGCACCCGCTGCCCAGGGCTTAAGGCCTGCTCACTGCTCCCTTGCCAGTCTTCTCCCATAAAGTGCACTCGGCCGCGCCCGGGAAAGCCGTCTATCACCCTGGCATATTCCCCTACCATCCCCTCGGCGCCGGCCACCCCGGACAATTTGCGAGTCTTGAACACAAAGCTTATCAGCAGCAGGAAAAACAGCAGGCTCACGACGCTGACCAGGGCTATCACGGGCCAGGCTATGCGAAAAGCCTCAACTTCACTGTCCACCAAAAATACCGACCCCAGCACGAAGGCGACCAGGCCACCGAATCCTAAAATTCCAAAGCTTGGTAGCATGGCCTCGGCGAGCAGCAAAATAATTCCCAAGAGCAATAAACCGCCACCGGCATAGCTGATAGGGAGCAGCTGGAAGGCATACAAGGCCAACAGCAAACAGATCCCTCCTATTACCCCGGGCAACATGGCGCCAGGACTGTAAAACTCCAGCAGCAAACCGTAGATCCCCAATAACATCAGGATGTAAGCGATATTGGGGTTGGTGAGCAGATTGATGAATCGGGCACGCCAATCCGGGCTGCGATCCAGCACTATGGCGTTTTCGGTATTGAGTATCCGAGCACCACCAGGCATGGCTACCGACTTGCCATCAAGTATGGTCAAGAGTTGCTGCGGCGTATCGGCGATATAGTCGATAACATTGGCCTCCAGCGCTTCCGAGGCGGTCAGGGTCGCCGCATCACGTACCGCCTTCTCGGCCCACTCGACATTACGCTGACGCAATTCCGCCAGCGCCCGAATATAAGCAATGGCATCATTGAGCTGCTTGCGCTCAAGTTTTTGACTATTGCTATCGCCCACAGGTTTTTCGGTTTCATTCTCTGACGGCTTGGGCTGTTGCGGCTCATTTCCCATGGGGGCCAGTTGCACAGGGGTGGCCGCACCAAGGCTGGTGGCCGTTGCCATGGCGGCGATATGACAGGCATACAGCATGTAAGTCCCGGCGCTGGCTGCACGAGCTCCGGATGGATAGACCAGGCAGGCAACCGGCACCCTGGAACCGAGAATCGCTTGGTTGATATCCCGTAGACTGGACACCAGACCTCCAGGGGTATCCAGAGTGATCAACACCAACTGGCTGTTTGGCGTATCCGATGCGCTCTCTATACCCCGGATCAAATAGTCGCTGACACCGGGACCTATAGCCCCTTTGACGCTGAGCAGGGTAATGGTCGGCGCTGCGGCCGGGGAGTAAGATTCTGGCCGGACGTGGTCTGCACCTAAGCCAGGCAAGATCCACAACAGAGCCAAGAGTCCTACACAGCCGCAGCGCCGGAACAAGGCGTTGGCTAGCCAATCTATCATACTGCCCCCATGAGGGTTCCCTTAGCTTAAGGATAGTCGGCTTTGAGGATTAGGCATAAAGCACACAAATAATGGCTTTAACCCAAGCAGGTAAATATGAGCAGAAGGAGGTAACAAGAAAAAAGGCGCCGAATCGACGACGCCTGTTATTTTTTCTGGAGTAGCGGGCTAGCTTGCTTCAAGGATAGAGCGCAAGCGCTGATAACCCATTCTTAAAGCTTATACATTTTGGCTCAAGGTTTATACATTTCGGCTCAAGGCTGATTCAGCCTACCGCCCAGACAATCGCCTGCAGTGACAGCATTGAGAAGATGCCGGCCAGGATATCATCGGCCATGATCCCAAGGCCGCCATGCACCTTGGCATCCAGCACCCGAATGGGCCAGGGCTTAAAGATATCGAAAATGCGGAACAGCACAAAGCCCAGCAACAACCAGAGCACTCCGGCCGGTGCGGCAATCATGGTGATCAGTAACCCCGCCACTTCGTCCCAAACTATGGCGCCGTGATCGTGCACCCCCATATCTTTGGAAGTCTTGCCGCATAGATAGATACCACCGATACAGGCCAGCAGCGTCACGGCAAGATACACTTCCAAACTGAACTGAGACAGCAATAGATACACAGGTACGGCAGCCAGGGTTCCAAAAGTCCCCGGCGCCTTGGCCGCGAGGCCAGAGCCAAAACCAAGTGCCAGAAAGTGCACCGGGTTCTTAAGGCTGACCCTTGCGAGCGCCTCGTCATGAGCAAACCACTTCATTTAAAAATGCTCAAATCCTGTCTGTTGCGGCTCGAATACCTCACCATGATATTGCAGCCTGAGTTGATTACCGGCGAGTATCTGGCCGACTTGATAGAACTTGACTCCGGCATGGCCCAAGGCGGTTTCCAGCGCACCGCGCTGCGCTTCCGGCACAGTGAACAGCAGTTCATAATCTTCACCGCCACAAAGGGCGTAGTCGAGCGCCGTCTCCAAACTCACAGTATCTTTCATCGCCTGGGACAGCGGCAGCTTATCCACTTCGATAACCGCACCGACAGCCGATGCCTTGAGGATATGCTTGATATCCGACAGCAAGCCATCAGAGAGATCTATAGCGCTAGATGCCAAGCCTCTCAGGGATTGACCGGCCAGGACTCTGGGGCTGGGATGATAGTGACGGTTGACCAGATATTCCTTGTGTTCTGCCCTCGCCTTCAAGTCACCACGTATGATATCCAGCCCCAGGGCCGAATCCCCCAGGGAACCTGTGACATAAATCCAGTCACCGGCGCGGGCGCCGCTACGAATGAGAGCTTTGCCTTCCGGCACCTGGCCATGAACCGTAATATTGATGGCCTTAGGGCCGCGGGTGGTATCGCCTCCAACAAGAGAAATACCATAGTAATCAGCCGCTTCAAACAAACCGGCACTGAACTGTTCCAGCCAAACTTCATCGACACTGGGCATGGTCAGCGCCAGGGTCATCCATGCGGGCTCGGCCCCCATAGCAGCAAGATCGGACAGGTTGACCGCCAAGGCCTTGTAACCTAGTGCCTGAGCCGGCATATCCGGTAAAAAGTGGACATTTTCCACCAGGGTATCGCAGGAGATGGCAATAGATTTGTGTTCGGCGGGTTGCACCAAGGCACAATCATCACCTATGCCGAGGCGGACATCTTTGCGCGCTTGGCCACGACCATGAAAATAGCGCTCGATAAGTTGAAATTCTTTCACTGTTGACTTGGCCACAGGTTCGCAGCCTCCCGGTTTTCCAATGAAAAAACGGTATCTGACGATACCGTTTGTCTAATTTCTTTCTGGTTCAGCGACGAGCTACCAGCTTGTCCAATATGCCATTGACAAACTTGTGGCTGTCCTCGGCGCCGAACGCCTTGGCCAACTCGATAGCCTCGTTGATCACCACTTTGTAAGGCGTATCCTTGCGGAAAGTCAGCTCGTAAGCCGCCAAACGCAAAATGGCCTTCTCCACGGGATCGACCTCCTCCATGGGACGTTGATCCAGATGGGGGGCAATTAACTCGTCCAGTTGAGCCTTTTTGGTTGTCGCTCCAGTGAATAGTTCACGGAAGTAGGCGACATCCACGCCGTCTATGTTTTGCTCGGTCAGAAACTCGTGCTCCACATCGGCAATATTGTTCCCGCTCAGTTGCCATGAATAGATGGCTTGAACCGCTAAACGGCGGGCTCTGCGGCGCTCTGAAGGCTTCATGCTTTTTCCTGTATTACAGCTGTTGCTCAAGTTGTTGCAGCACGTTCACCATTTCCAGCAGACCCAGGGCAGCTTCGCCGCCTTTGTTGCCAGCCTTGGTGCCGGAACGCTCAATGGCCTGTTCGATAGTGTCTGTGGTCAGTACCCCGAAAGAGACCGGGATATCGAATTCCAGACCCACTTGAGCCAGACCCTTGTTGCATTCACCTGCAACGAAATCAAAGTGTGGTGTACCACCACGGATCACTGCCCCCAGGGCGATGATACCGTCGAACTTGCCACTGGCGGCAACACGACGGGCGGCCAAAGGCAGCTCGAAAGCACCAGGTACGCGTACCACAGTGATGTTGTCTTCACTTACCTGACCGAAACGCTTAAGAGTGTCTACGGCACCCTCCAGCAGACTTTCAACCACAAAGCTGTTGAAACGGGATACAACGATCGCGACTTTGGCGTTTTTTGCTTCGATATTACCTTGAACTATGTTCATTATCTTACCTAACTTAGCTAAAGCACCCGGCCGGGGGCAAAAAGTGGCGCTATAATAGCACGCAATTTACCCCTCCGCCCTATGCAATTATTCGGAAATGGTTAATTAATTCTGTTGGCTCATTCGCCGGGAATATACTCCGTGACTTCCAGGCCAAAACCACCCAATGAGTGATAACGCTTGGGCGAGCTGAGCAGGCGCATTTTGTTAACGCCAAGCGTCGCCAGAATCTGTGAGCCTACGCCAACCCGTTGGGAGGTTCCCTGCCATTTGGCCGTCACCGGCACTTCACCCTTGTCTTCGGCCTCAAATGCCTTGACCTTGGCGATAATGCTCTCATTAGGTTCCTGGTTACCCAGCAGCAACAGCACACCACCATCGGCAGCAATCCGCGCCATGGCTTGCTCAAGCGGCCAGCTGCGCACTTCATCGCGCTCAGAAAACAGCAGGTCATTAATGGTGTTTTGCAGATGTACCCGCACCAGAATATTGTCAACAATCTCGCCCTTGACCATGGCAAAATGCAGTTGATTGTCTATGGTGTCGCGGAAGGTGTGCAGCTCAAACTCACCGAAACGGGTAGGCAGCTTGCACTTGGCTTCACGCACCACTGTGGTTTCTGTGTTATTGCGGTAGTTGATCAGATCGGCAATGGTGCCCATCTTAACGCCGTGCTCCTTGGCGAACACTTCCAGATCCGGACGACGCGCCATGGTGCCATCCTCATTGAGGATCTCCACGATCACAGCCGAAGGCTCCAAACCGGCCAGACGCGCCAGATCGCAACCGGCTTCGGTATGACCGGCGCGCACCAGCACCCCGCCATCCTGCGCCATCAAAGGAAAAATATGCCCGGGCTGAACTATGTCCGATGGCTTGGCATTTTTAGCCACAGCCGCCTGCACAGTTACCGCGCGGTCATGGGCACTAATACCTGTGGTCACCCCTTCAGCGGCCTCGATAGAAACGGTGAAGTTGGTTGAAAACTGGGCGTTGTTATTGCTGACCATCAGCGGCAAATTCAGCTGCTGGCAACGAGCCTTGGTCATGGTTTGGCAGATAAGACCACGGCCGAAGCGAGCCATGAAATTGATCGCTTCCGGGGTGACCTTCTCCGCCGCCATGATGAGGTCGCCCTCGTTTTCCCTGTCCTCATCGTCCATCAGGATAACCATTTTGCCCTGACGAATATCCTCGATGATCTCTTCGATACTGTGTAGCGCCATTGTAAGACCTTTATCTCTTGTTCTGTGTAATCAATGAATTCTAACCTGTTAGCGCGCGATAACCAGTGTGCTTGCGCACATCTAGCGCATGAAACCGGCCTTGGCGAGCATAGCCAGAGTCACGCCTTCGCTCGGCTGCCCTTCCTCTTTATGCTGCATTAAACGTTCAAGATAGCGGGCTATCTGATCCACCTCCAGATTCACCTGAACTCCGGGACGCAGATCAAGCAAAGTGGTTTCGCTGGCGGTATGGGGCACTATGGTGAGGCGGAAATTACAGCCATCGACTTCGTTGACCGTGAGGCTGACACCATCTATGGTAATGGAGCCTTTATGGGCAATGTAACGGGCCAGCTCAGCAGGCGCCTCGAGCCAAAACTCCAGCGCCTTGCCCCTTGGGGTCACGCTGATGACCCGCGCCATACCATCCACATGGCCACTGACCAAGTGCCCGCCCAAGCGGGTGCTGGGCGTGACCGCCTTTTCCAGGTTAACTTTGGCGCCGACACTGTAGCGGTCAAAGCCGGTGAGGCTAACGGTTTCAGCCGAAATATCGGCCACATAACCATCCGCCAGGCGTTCAACCACGGTCAGACACACACCGTTGGTGGCAATGCTGTCACCCAATTGGACATCGCCAAGGTCCAGCTTGCCGCTGGCCACCGTCAGACGAATATCATCACCACGGCGCTCCAAGGCCCGTATTGTACCGACAGCTTCAATTATTCCGGTAAACATTCAATCACCTATCTTGAGAGTAAGCCGGGTATCATTGCCCAGCTTACGTTGATCTGTTACCCGTATCGCCGGGGTATCGGCTATCTGCTGATAGTTGGGCAAGGCCAGCAGGTTTCGGCCAGCGGCGCCAAGCAGTTTCGGGGCTTGGTAGAGCAGCAGCTCATCGGCCAAACCGGCACTAATAAAGGCGCCGCAAAGCGTTGCCCCGGCCTCGACCAACACCGCATTACAGCTCTGGCTCAGGTGTTGCAGCAGCGCTGTGATATCGACTCTGTTGTCTTCACCGGCCAACACCAAAGTGGTGACATAAGGCGGCAAAGCGGCCAGGAACTCATCCTCATAGGGGCGGCAGCTGACCAAGAGTACCGGGCTGACAATTTTCAATAACCTGGCATCGAGCGGCATACGGCAGTTACTGTCGAGTATCACTCGCAGCGGTTGAATAAGCTCCTGCTCACTCAGGGTTTCACCTAGGCTGCCAAGCTCAGAGTGCCGGACATTCAAGGAAGGGTCATCGGCCAATACGGTTTCAATGCCGGTGAGCAAAGCGCAGCTGCGGGCCCTGAGCCTTTGCACGTCGCGGCGCGCCTCGGGGCCGGTTATCCACTTGGACTCACCGTTGGCCAGTGCCGTCTTGCCATCGAGACTCGCCGCCAGTTTGAGGGTGACCCAGGGACGATTTCGCTCCATCCGCGATAAAAAGCCCGGATTCAACGCTCTGGCCTGCTCAGCCAAGAGACCGCTCTGCACCTGAACCCCGGCCTCCTGCAGCATGCCGATACCTCGGCCGGCCACCTGAGGGTTGGGATCTGTCATAGCCACCACCACCCGCTTGAGGCCATGTTTAATTAAGGCTTCGGCACAGGGCGGGGTGCGACCATAGTGACTGCAGGGTTCGAGGGTGACATAGGCAGTAGCGCCGCGGGCCTTGTCAGCGGCCATTTTCAAGGCATGTACTTCGGCATGGGGCTCACCGGCACGCTGATGCCAGCCTTCGCCGACAATCTTGCCATCGGCATCTATGATGACGCAGCCGACATTGGGGTTGGGGCGGGTTGTATAACGGCCACGGCGAGCCAGCATTATGGCGCGGCTCATCATGGCGATATCAGTATTGGACCACATGGGGGTTTCCGTTACTTAACAGTTGGCTGTGACTGACAGCCTATTTTTTCTCCAGCTTGGCAATCGCTTCACCAAACTCTGACACATCTTCAAAGGCACGATACACAGAGGCAAAACGAATATAGGCCACCTTATCCAGCTCAATAAGATGATCCATCATCAGGTTGCCGATCATTTCCGAGGTCACTTCCCGCTCGCCTGTGGCTCTGAGGGTGGACTTGATCTTGCTGATCGCCTCTTCAATCTTATCCATGGAAACCGGACGTTTCTCGGCGGCGCGCAGCATACCGCCGCGCAGCTTATCCTCATCGAACGGTTGCCTGCTGCCATCGCGCTTGATCACTCTGGGCATGACGAGCTCGGCACCTTCAAAGGTGGTAAAGCGTTCATGACACAGAGTACATTCCCGGCGACGGCGCACCTGATGACCGTCTGCCACCAGCCTGGAATCTATCACCTTGGTATCCGTCGCACTGCAAAATGGACAATGCATTATGCCTCCTGGTGCTCAGTTGCCGGCAGCGGCTGCTGCTAAATGGCAGGAACAAAAATGGCCGCTGAATTCAGCGGCCATCGAAGTTTATCCTATTCCCTTGAAAAGGTTAACCGTAAACAGGGAAGCGAGCGCACAGTTCCAGCACCTGGCTCTTCACGCGCTCGATAACGGCGTCATCGTGAGCATTGTCGAGCACATCACAGATCCAGCCGGTCAGTTCACGGGCTTCGGCTTCCTTGAAACCGCGGCGAGTGATGGCCGGTGTACCGATACGCACCCCGGAGGTCACAAAGGGTGAGCGGGGGTCGTTAGGCACTGAGTTCTTGTTGACTGTGATATTGGCACGGCCCAGAGCGGCGTCGGCTTCTTTACCGGTCAGCTCACGGCCAATCAGGTCCACCAGCATCAGATGGTTGCTGGTACCGCCGGAAACTATCTTGTAACCGCGCTCGAGGAACACCTCAACCATGGCCTTGGCGTTATTGACCACCTGCTGCTGATAGGTCTTGAATTCCGGCTCCAGTGCTTCTTTGAAGGCCACGGCTTTACCGGCGATAACGTGCATCAGAGGACCACCCTGACCGCCCGGGAATACTGCGGAATTCAGCTTCTTGTACAGATCTTCATCGTCGGCAGCCGACAGAATCACACCACCGCGGGGACCGGCCAGCGTCTTGTGAGTGGTCGAAGTCACCACGTGGGCGTGCGGCACAGGGTTAGGATAAACACCGGCAGCGATAAGACCGGCCACGTGGGCCATATCGACAAACAGGTAAGCGCCAATTTTGTCGGCGATTTCGCGCAGCTTGGCCCAGTCAACTATGCCTGAGTAGGCCGAGAAGCCGCCGATGATCATCTTGGGCTTGTGTTCCAGCGCCAGCGTTTCGAGTTCGCTGTAGTCAATCTTGCCGGACTCATCGATACCGTAAGGGATGATGTTGTACAGCTTGCCGGAAAAGTTAACCGGAGAGCCGTGGGTCAAGTGACCACCGTGAGCCAGGTTCATCCCCAGTACGGTATCGCCGGGTTGCAGCAACGCCATATAAACCGCGCTATTGGCCTGTGAACCTGAGTGTGGCTGAACGTTGGCGTAAGTAGCGCCAAACAGCTGCTTGGCACGCTCAATTGCCAGAGTCTCCACCACATCGACATACTCACAACCACCGTAATAACGCTTGCCTGGATAACCTTCGGCATACTTGTTGGTCAGTTGTGAGCCCTGGGCTTCCATGACTCTGGGGCTGGTGTAGTTTTCGGAGGCGATCAGCTCAATGTGCTCTTCCTGACGACGGGTTTCATCCTCAATCGCCTTGAACAGCTCAGGATCATAGTCGGCAATGTTCATACTTTTCTTCAGCATCTGTCACTCCAGCTGGCAAATCTTATTGGTAGGGTTGCGCGGTATTCTACTCTGAGTGTGACAAATATCCCAGTCGCAGGATGATGAAAATCCTTGTGTCAGCAGATGACTATGTTTCATTTGCTGAACAATGGTGCCGCTATCCGGCCGCATCTGGCAGGAGCCCTGGCAAATTGGTAAACTGCCGCCAGTTTAGGAAAACTCAGTTCAGGACAACAGAGAAACAATATGGCTCAGTTTGTATACAGCATGCTGAGGGTCGGCAAAATAGTGCCGCCCAAAAAGCAGATCCTCAAAGATATTTCATTGAGTTTCTTCCCCGGCGCCAAAATTGGTGTCCTGGGTCTCAACGGCTCGGGTAAATCCACCCTGTTGAAAATCATGGCAGGTCTGGACACAGAAATTGAAGGTGAAGCCCGTCCCATGCCGGGACTCAAGATAGGTTACCTGCCCCAGGAGCCCCAGCTTGATCCCAACAAGACAGTACGGGAAACCATAGAAGAAGCCGTCAGCGAAGCCAAAAACGCCCTCAAGCGTCTGGATGAAGTCTATGCGGCCTATGCTGAGCCGGATGCCGACTTCGACGCCCTGGCCAAGGAGCAAGGCGAACTGGAAGCCATCATTCAGGCCCAGGATGCCCACAATCTGGACAATATTCTCGAGCGCGCCGCCAACGCCCTGCGTCTGCCGGAATGGGACGCCAAGGTGGAGGTGCTCTCCGGGGGTGAACGTCGCCGGGTGGCCATCTGTCGTCTGCTGCTGGAAAAGCCGGAGATGCTGCTGCTGGACGAACCAACCAACCACCTGGATGCCGAATCCGTTGCCTGGCTGGAGCACTTCCTGCAGGAATACTCAGGCACTGTGGTCGCCATTACCCACGACCGTTACTTCCTCGACAATGCCGCCGGCTGGATCCTGGAGCTGGACCGGGGTGAAGGTATCCCATGGCAGGGCAACTACTCCTCCTGGCTGGAGCAGAAAGATGCCCGTCTGAAGCAGGAAGCCGCCAGCGAAAGCGCCCGCCAAAAGACGATTGCCAAGGAATTGGAGTGGGTGCGTCAGGGTGCCAAGGGACGTCAGTCCAAGGGCAAGGCCCGTATGGCCCGCTTCGAAGAGCTGAACAGCTCAGATTATCAGCGCCGCAACGAGACCAATGAGCTGTTTATTCCGCCCGGTCCTCGCCTGGGTGACAAGGTGATTGAGGTGCGTAATCTCACCAAGAGCTATGGTGACCGCATTCTGATAGACAACTTAAGCTTCAGCGTTCCCAAGGGCGCCATAGTCGGTATTATCGGTGCCAACGGTGCCGGTAAGTCGACCCTATTCAGAATGCTCAGCGGCGCCGAGCAGCCGGACAGCGGTGAAATCGAGATAGGTGATACAGTCCAAATCGCCTCTGTGGAACAGTTCCGTGACTCGATGAACGACAAGAACACGGTTTGGGAAGAGATCTCCGGCGGTCAGGACATAATGCGGATCAACAATCTGGAGATCCCGAGCCGCGCCTATGTCGGTCGCTTCAACTTCCGTGGTGGCGATCAGCAGAAGATCATCGGCTCACTTTCAGGTGGTGAACGTAACCGGGTGCATCTGGCCAAGCTGCTGCAGGCCGGCGGCAACGTGTTGCTGCTCGACGAACCGACCAACGATCTGGACGTGGAAACTCTGCGGGCACTGGAAGAAGCGCTGTTGGAATTCCCCGGCTGCGCCATGGTGATCTCGCACGACCGTTGGTTCCTCGACCGTATCTGTACTCACATCCTCGACTACCGTGACGAGGGGCAGGTTAACTTCTACGAAGGTAACTACACAGAATACTCGGCCTGGCTGAAAAACCAATTCGGTGCCGATGTGATTGAGCCACACAGACTCAAGTACAAGCGGATGACCAAGTAATAGAAAAACCGTACAAAAACGGAGGCAAACGCCTCCGTTTTTTATTTCCTTTAACCCAGGCCGGCTTCAGAATCGTCCAACTGCCTGCCACTGTCCGAGCGAAACGCCTGCTCTCTTGGCACACACTCAAACACTTCACGCACATAATGGCGTTTGCCGCGGTTACCTATCCGCTCCAGCTTCATTCCCGGCATCTGCCGCTGGTAGAGCTCGGCCTTGGCCGGATCCCAAGAGACCCGAATAATCTCCTGCGCCGCTCTTGTTGTTTCCACCAGGCACTTATAGTCCTGACGTTGCCCCTTGGGCTGTGCGGCAGCCAGAGGCAGGCTCAAGAGTATGGCCAAAGGCAATATCAGCTTATTCATCATCCGCTCCTCAATTGGCCTGATAGTAATAGATTTTGTTAGTGGCCGGGCCGCCGCCGACACACTTGTGATCGCCGGGTGGGCAGCCGGGATCCGGCATCACCTTCTCCATCTTTTCGCCGGCATTGCCAATGCCTATCAAATACATATAGCTATCGGCCACAGTACCATCACTGCTGATATTGGGCGGCACAACCAACTGCGGTGTATCCGGGACACTCTCCCCCATCTCCAGATAGGTTTTTGTGAAACTGCGGGTGCCCTTGTGCAGATCAAAGCCATAGAGGTAGCCCTGCCCGGCAACCAAACACTGGTTGGTGGAGGTCTGCGAGCCGGGCACATAGGAGGTAAAGAAAACCCGCCCTTTAATGATACTGGCATCGGAAAGGCTTTTTTCACCATTGCGGGTAAAGTCGTAATACCAACCGCGCTTGCGGCCAAAAGCAATATGTTCTTTCTCTGAAGCCGGCGCCTTGGCAGTCACATCGTAAAGATCCGCCAACGTCAGTGCCTGAGGCACTGCCTTGCCCTTGAAACTCTGACTGAGGGTATTTCTGTCCTGCAGAACAAAGAAGATATCCGAGCGACTGGTGTTCGATGGAGATGGCCTGAGTCCGGAGCCGACCACCACGGCATCGTAAGGGACTTGCTGCGCCGAAATCACCATCTTTGACTGGCCATTGACCGTGACACGGTTCTCGCTCAGATTGCCAAACATGGTTTGCGCCACCACAGGGGCAGCAAAGAAGCGCCTGTCGGTATTTTCTGTGCTGCCGCCAAGAGAAGCAAACTTGAAGGCACTCCATTGTTTGCTGTCGGCACCAGCCATATCCAGTCGCCAAACATTGGCCCCGGTATCTGTGGCATAGATACGGTCAGTAACGCCATCACCATTGCTGTCAAGAATCGCGACCGAATTGGGAATGCTGTCCCTGAGCCCCGGCATTGGCGTATCACCGCCGGGGCCAAATCTGTGGAGTAACTTGCCGGTTTCGGCATCCAGAATGAACACCCCGCGGCCCTGGCTATCGGCGCCACCGACCTCAAGAGTATCCTTGGCCGGAGAGTACCCTGCTCCAAAGATGAGTACCGGCTTGTCACCCTGACCTGGAATGGTGGTCACCACAGGCTTGGCCCAGCTTTGCCCCAACTCACTCATGCCGGCCGAGTCTGCGCTGATATGCCACATCAGACTAGGCTTATCCGGATTGGTCACATCCATGGCGTAGTAACCACGGCCGCCACGCCGCAGCCCCATAAATACCCAGGCCTTCTCCATCTTGTTGCCGCTGCGCTTGATATAAGCTGCGGGTGAGCCATCAAAACCATAAACCGAATGCACGCCGGAAGGTACGTTGGCCCTGAGCGTTGCCAGATTGGGTAAAAACTCCCAGGGCATAAAGGCCCAGCTCTCATTGACCGAGTCCCCTTTGTCCTGAAACATATGCAGCATGCCGTGGTTACTGCCCAGCAGAATACGGATATCCGGGTTCTTTGCGGACGAACCGAAATCTATCGCCAAAGGTTTGGAATGCAAGGGGTCGCCAAGAAGGTCACGGCGCTTATCGCTGTGGCTGTTATTCTGGTTGTCATCGTCAATATCCTTGCCGATAACCCAGTCGAACAGATCCTGCAGTTGGCTTTTATCTACTCCCATATGCTGCGCCAGCTTAGCCTCGCCGCCGGCGTAACTGCTGGCCGCGACCTTGGTCAGGGGCGACAAACCACCTTTGGCAGCAAAATTGCCGTAGAAAGTGCGCTGCTGTTGGTTATAGAGGGCCTCGGCCACCCCACCTTTGGTGACATCGTCGCCATCACCACCGGCGTTGCAAACGGCCTGAGAACTCCAGAAAGAGCAGGCCGAAATATTGATATTGCCATTGTCGGCAATGGCCGGATTGCCGTTTTTGTCTACCACATCCCCTGTGCCTGTCACCCTGAATTTCTTGAGATTGCCACGCCAACGGGGGCCCTTGTTGGGCAGGAACATGGAGTAATACACAGAGTCAAAGGTCTGTACCTTGTTGAAGTTATTGCTGGCCACTGAGGGCGAGGTGAAACTGGCATTCTTTTCCAGAATTTGATTGACCACCAACTGAATTGCCGACTGCAGCTTGCTGGCATTCTGGGCATCGAAGTAACGGCCGCCGCCTTTTTCAGCAGTCTTTCTCAATAAGGCTTCCGCCCTGGCCGCCCCCTCACTGAAACCTATGGTAAAAGTATTGACCGTCTGTTTGCCGGCCATATTGGGGTTAACGTCATTACGGGCCATCCAACTGCTCAGGGCACTGAGATAACTTCGGCGACGATTACTGCTCACATAAGCATCCTTGCCCCCGGTCATACTCTGCACCAAGCCGTCGGCGGCCTTGTCCAACGTCGGCTCACCGTCTGTGATATAGACTATATAGGCTTGGTTCTGACACTTTTTGAACGGCGACTCATAAATGCCGTTCTTGATAATGCTCATATCCTGCTGCGGGGTATTGGCGGAATCATAATAACCTACGACTCTGAGCCTTCCCCATTCATCACGCCGGTAATAAGTGTAATCACTATCATCATCACCGAAATACACCCCTTGGCCACTAAAGTATCGATAGGCTTCATAGAGAGTTTCACACAAGGGTGTATTCTGGGCGAAGGTAATATCATTGACGCTTTTAATAAGCGCTATTTTACTGTCGGCACTCTGCGGTTTAATCCCGGAGATAATCCGCCCACCATCGCGCATGCCTTCCCTATCATGGTTTAAGTTGAAAATGGCCAGCCCCAAATCTACCCCGGGAGTTGTCACAATCACGTTCTGAATCGCTTCCTGAGCCAGTTGCAAACGTGTCTTGGTGACCTTTTTCTTATCACTGTGATGCCAGCGCAAATAATCTTCTGTATAGAGGGTTACCACGCGGCCAGTGCCAAAACCTGTACGCCCTGCAGCGTCCTTGGCCGCCTTCTTCTGCGCTTCGGTCGAACGATTGCTGACCTGGGTGTAGCTGATCACCTGATTGCGGTTACCGACGCTATCCAGCGGCAAACCATCGGGTATCCCAGCCGCATTGCCATAACGCTCATCCTGAATATCCTCCAAACAATCTACCAGAGTGATATTGGCGCCATTATTTTCCGGCAACTCTTTCCAGGTGCCATTTTGCCCGGAGAAACTGTACTCACGAACAAACCCGGTATAAATTCCATATTTATTCAGATACTCCCAGGAGGTTTGACAGCCGTTATTGCTGCGCAGAAAACGCCAGGTTTTATCCTGCTTACCCGGAACCGGCATATTATCTGAATCCGGTGCTCCTTTGGTGAAATAAATAAACTCTTTCTTGGGCTCAAGGGCGCCACCACCTGCGCCGGGGAAATAACTCTCATCCACATCGTATACATAATTACCCATACTGACGGAGTTATCGAAAATAATCAGCATTTGCGGTCGAGCACCTGTACGCGATGAAGACTCGTAAACATAGAGCTCTGTGTCATCGGCCAATAACGGGCTGACCAATATAAAACTGCCAATACAGGAAAGCAGTAAGGTTAAGAATTGTTTGCCGTCAAAACGCCAATAAGGACTGATAAATATTTGCTTGTTCATGGTAACCAGCTTGTATTTCACCCTGTGTTTATTCCACTTTTCGATGAGAGACAAACAACACACTAGACTGTAAAATAAGGCTTTTATCTCTTTAGCCTTCTATTTACCACGGCGAAAAACAAGCAAACAACAAATAAATAGATTTATTCACATTATTATCAAAATGTGTCGACCAAACCTCATAAAAAACAAACAACATTGACCTTAGCCAAATATCTGACTCATCTATTAAGGTCACTTTATGTACTTACTTAGGGAATGCTTCTTGCGAAGGACTAGACCATTTGCTGCGAACCACGCCTTACATCCATGCCTGTAAGTCGACGCAGAGCACACATGGGACTTGTTCGCACCTTGCTTTGTTCGACTGATGACAAACATTTCCAAGATAAGTTTTTCAGTCACATTTTCGCACCGGAATTTGCGCTTTTTTACACTGATTTACCAGTTTTATGCTCGAGGCTCCCGTAAAATAGGCGGCAATCAGATCCTAGCGGATCTCTAACGGCATCAGATGGGACACAATGAAAAAACCTTATATCGGACTCCTGGTCCTTGGCCTTTGTGTGGCCACCTATCTCCTATTAACTCCAACGGCAGAAAATACCGTCAAAAAGCCCGGCTCAGGCATGGGGATGGGC
>NZ_JWGX01000022.1:0-81652 GCF_000813075.1 Shewanella sp. ECSMB14102 | reverse complement strand
ATCGGACTCCTGGTCCTTGGCCTTTGTGTGGCCACCTATCTCCTATTAACCCAAACGGCAAAAAATACCGTCAAAAAGCCCGGCTCAGGCATGGGGATGGGCAAAGCCGCCGTTCCCGTAATTACCGCCACAGTCACAGAGCAATCCCTGGCGCAATCCCTGACTCTGATCGGCAAGCTGGAAGCTGAACGCTCGGTCACCATAGCGCCTCAAGTCGCCGGCAAGATAAACGCTATCGCGGTGCGCTCCAATCAAGAGGTGAAGGCGGGTGATCTCTTGCTGGTTTTGGAAGAATCCAAGGCCAAAGCGGCGGTGATGGAAGCCGAATCTTATCTGGCCGATGAGCGGCGTAAGTTGGGCGAATATGAAAAACTGATCGGCCGCAACGCCATTACCCAGACAGAAATTGATGCCCAACGCGCCAGCGTCAGCATCGCCGAAGCCAGACTGGCCTCGGCCAGGGCCGAACTTTCCTACCACCATCTGCGGGCTCCCTTTTCCGGTACAGTGGGCCTGGTGGATTTCAGTAAGGGCAAGCTGGTGAGCCAGGGAACCGAACTCTTGAGTCTCGATGATCTGAGCTTGTTGCGGCTCGATCTGCAGGTACCCGAGTCTTATCTGTCGCAACTGAGTGTCGGCATGCAGGTTCAAGGCAGCAGCAGTGCCTGGAACGGCCAACTGTTTCAGGGCAAGGTGGTTGCCATAGATCCCAGAGTCAACCCGGATACCCTCAATGTCAGGGTGCGGGTAGAATTCAACAACCCAAACAAACGCTTGAGACCGGGCATGATGCTGTCGGCCACCCTGACCTTCCCACCACTGCACCAGGCGGTAGTGCCGGTGCAGGCGTTGGAGTATTCCGGCACCAAGCGCTATGTCTATCGCATAGATGAAAACAACATAGCCCACCGCACCGAAGTGCATCTGGGCGCCCGGGTCGAACATCTGGTGCTGATCACAGATGGCGTCAGCCTGGGAGATCGCATTGTGGTGCAGGGGCTGGTGAATATTCGTGATGGCGCCAGCGTCAAACCCTTGACCGCCGAAGCAGTACAGCAGACCGGGGAGCTTCACTGATGTTGTTATCCGATGTCTCGGTCAAACGGCCGATCAGTGCCATAGTGCTGAGCCTGCTTTTGTGTGTCTTTGGTCTGGTGTCTTTCAGCAAGCTGTCGGTGCGGGAAATGCCGGATGTGGAGAGCCCGGTCGTCACTGTGATGACCACCTATGAAGGGGCCAGCGCCTCTATCATGGAGAGTCAGGTCACCAAAAACCTTGAGGATGAGCTGACAGGCATCAGCGGTATCGATGAAATCACCTCGGTGAGCCGCAACGGCATGTCGCGGATCACAGTGACCTTCAAATTGGGCTGGAACCTCACCGAAGGGGTGAGCGATGTCCGTGATGCGGTGGCCAGGGCGCAGCGCCGGCTGCCGGAAGAGGCCAACGACCCGATAGTCTCCAAAGACAACGGCTCGGGCGAGCCCTCCATCTATGTCAACTTGAGCTCCAGCGAGATGGATCGTACCCAGCTCACCGACTATTCCCGCCGGGTACTGGAAGATAAGTTCAACCTGATCACAGGGGTCAGCTCGGTGGATATCTCAGGTGGCCTCTACAAGGTGATGTATGTGCGCCTCAAGCCTGAGCAGATGGCCGGTCGCAATGTCACTGTGCAGGATATCCTTGCAGCCCTCAAGGCGGAGAATATGGAATCCCCCGGCGGCGAGCTGCGTAACGACACCACAGTGATGACGGTGCGCACCGCCCGCCTCTATCTGAGTCCTGAACAGTTCGACTATCTGCAGGTCAGCAGCGCAAACGGCTCGCCGGTTTATCTCAAGGATGTGGCCGAAGTGTTTGTCGGCGCCGAAAATGAGAACTCCACCTTCAAGAGCAACGGTATAGTCAACCTCAGCCTGGGGATAGTGCCGCAATCGGATGCCAACCCGCTGGATGTCGCCAAAGATGTTTACAAGCAAGTGGACGCACTGCAAAAGTTTCTGCCGGCCGGTACCGAGCTGTATGTGGACTACGACTCGACCGTGTTTATCGATCAGGCCATAGACGAGGTGTATTACACCCTCTATATTACGGCGGCGCTGGTACTGCTGGTGCTGTATATTTTTATCGGCCAGCTGCGGGCAACGCTTATTCCTGCTGTGACTGTGCCGGTATCGCTGATCTCGGCCTTTATGGCCGCCTACTTCATGGGCTTTTCCATCAACCTGCTGACCCTGATGGCACTGATCCTGGCCATAGGCCTGGTGGTGGATGACGCCATTGTGGTGGTAGAAAATATCTTTCACCACATAGAGCGCGGGGAAGATCCGCTGCTGGCCGCCTACAAGGGCACCCGCGAAGTGGGTTTTGCCGTTATTGCCACCACGGCGGTATTGGTGATGGTATTTCTGCCCATCTCCTTTATGGAAGGCATGGTCGGCTTACTGTTCACCGAGTTTTCCGTGCTACTGGCGGTATCAGTACTGTTCTCATCCCTGGTCGCGCTGACACTGACACCTGTACTCAGCAGCCAGTTGCTCAAGGCCAATGTCAAACCCAACGCCTTCAACCGCGCCTTGAATCGCTTCTTTGCGGCGCTCGAGCTTAAGTATCGCGCCATGGTGGCCATTGCCATACGTCACAAGGTTGCGGCGCCCTTGGTGATCCTCGCCTGTATCGGCGGCAGTGCCTTGCTGGTAAACCATATTCCAGCGCAGTTGGCGCCACAGGAAGACCGCGGGGTGATCTTCGCCTTTATCAAGGGCGCCGAAGGCACCAGCTATAACCGCATGACAGCCAACATGGATATAGTACAGGACAGGCTGATGCCGCTGCTGGGCCAAGGCGTGCTCAAGTCCTTCAGTGTGCAGGCGCCGGCCTTTGGTGGCCGCGCCGGTGACCAGACAGGTTTTGTGATCATGCAGCTCGAGGATTGGAAAGACAGGGATATCAACGCCGAGCGGGCGCTGGTGATGATAGCCCAGGTATTGAAAGATATTCCCGATGTGATGGTGCGTCCCATGTTACCCGGCTTCCGTGGCCGCTCCAGTGAGCCGGTGCAGTTTGTGATCGGCGGATCCGACTATAAAGAGCTGTTCAAATGGGCACAACTGCTGCAACAGGAGGCCAACAGCAGCGGCCTGATGCGCGGCGCCGATCTCGATTATGCCGAAACCACCCCTGAGCTTCTGGTCACGGTTGACAGGCAAAGGGCGGCAGAGCTTGGTGTCAGTGTTGCCGATGTTTCGGAAACCCTGGAGGTGATGCTCGGCGGCCGCAAACAAACCACTTATGTGGACAGAGGTGAAGAGTATGATGTCTACGTACGCGGAGATGAAAAACAGTTCAGCAACATGAGCGACCTCAGTCAGATCTATATGCGTACCAGCAAGGGCGAGCTGGTTACCCTTGACAGCCTGGCGCATATCGAAGAAGTCGCCTCGCCGCAGCGACTGAGCCATACCAATAAACAAAAATCCATCACCATCAAAGCTAACCTCATGGATGGCGCCACTCTGGGGGAAGCACTGGATTTCCTCGACGCCAAGGCGATTGAATCCCTGCCCGGTGATATCAGTATCAGCTACACAGGTGAGTCGAAAGACTTCAAGGAAAACCAGAGCAGCATGCTGCTGGTATTCGGTTTGGCCCTCTTGGTGGTTTATCTGGTACTGGCGGCTCAGTTCGAAAGCTTTATCAACCCACTGGTGGTGATGTTGACCGTCCCCATGGGGGTATTCGGCGGCTTCCTTGGTCTGTGGCTGACACAACAAGGACTCAACCTCTATAGCCAGATAGGGATGATCATGTTGATAGGCATGGTAACCAAGAACGGTATTCTGATAGTCGAATTTGCCAACCAACTGCGAGACAAGGGGCTGGCCTTCGAACAGGCGGTTATCGATGCCTCGGCGCGGCGTTTGCGGCCGATCCTGATGACCTCCTTCACCGCGATTGTCGGCGCGATTCCCCTTATCTTCTCCACCGGTGCCGGCTCTGAGAGCCGTATTGCCGTGGGTACTGTGGTGTTCTTCGGTATGGCGTTTGCGACCTTTGTCACCCTGTTGGTGATCCCGGCCATGTATCGACTCTTGTCCTATAACACCAAGTCGCCCGGCCATGTCAAAGACAGGCTCAATGCCGCTATCGCCCGGCAGCAGGCGCAGATAAACATAGGCTCAGGTTCAGATTGATTCTGTCTGGGTCAATAAGGAGCCTCAATAAAACAAGGGATGCCAAACGGCATCCCTTGTTTTATTGAGGCGTCAAAGAAAAACTAATCCTTGAGTAGCATCTCAAAGCCGCCCCAGATCATTCTCTTGCCATCGAACGGCATATCACCGAGAGTCTCGGGAACGGAAGGATCTGTCATGATGAACTGCATGCCTCTATCGCGCGTAGCCTTGTCCGGCCAAACGATCCAGGAAACCACCACAGTCTCGTCATCCTGGCGCTTTACCGCCATAGGCATGGAAGTAAGCTTACCTTCCGGGACATCATCCCCCCAGCATTCTACCAGCTCCAAAGCGCCCTGAGACTTAAACAGCCCCGCCGCCTTGCGTGCATGCTCAAGATACTGCTGCTTCTTGGCCGTTGGAACCGGAGCGACCATCACATCGATATAACTCATTTTCGCCTCCTTTGCTCTGTTCTCCCTGAACTTGCATCTTCCCTTGCAAGTGTAGGAGGCGCA
The DNA here is from genome assembly GCF_000813075.1 of Shewanella sp. ECSMB14102. Classification (NCBI taxonomy): domain Bacteria; kingdom Pseudomonadati; phylum Pseudomonadota; class Gammaproteobacteria; order Alteromonadales; family Shewanellaceae; genus Shewanella; species Shewanella sp. ECSMB14102. The sequence goes on along the minus strand of NZ_JWGX01000022.1, from coordinate 76,956 downwards.
ACGGCATTTTGCCGTCTGAGTCAGTGGTTATCTGTCAGCCTGTCAGTATTCACGCAGCAGGCCTGGTTCAGCGCTTTATTTTATTTAGCCCGGGCTTGGTCAGGATTGGCTGTGCTCAAGCCAAGAGCAATTGAAGCTTCAGGCCTCAGACGCTTTGATGCTCTACTCTGGAAGCGCTCAACAGGTTGTCATGCACGGGACAACGATGGCAGACAGTATCGAGAAACTGCTGCTTTTGTTCTGCCGTCAAGTCGGCATCGATATCGGCATCCAGGGTAATACGGCGAAACCCAACAGGATCCTCACTGGGTTTCCCAAGCAACCCGTCGGAATTCATCTCGCCACGCACCTTGATATTCATTCCCCGGAGATCGATTTTCTGCTCTCTGGCTACCATTCTGGCAATAGCAGAAATACAGCCGCCCAGAGAAAACAGGAAGGTCTCCAGCGGATTGGCTCCTTCGTTACCGGCGGAAGCTTGGTCAATGACCAAGGTATGCTCACGCACCTGCGCCGTCACTTTCCAGCCTTTGCCCATTTTGGTTTCGAGTTCAATGATCTTTTCTGGCATGGTACTACCTCATCCATTAGAAAATTTTTAATGAGATTAATCTAATGATTATTGTAATGCAAACCCGTATAACGTAAATGTCGCCAAGCTCACAACTCAAAAACTTGTCTCGCTGAGACTATCGAAAAGACTAAGACTCAGGTACTATTTTTAGTCTTTATAACCGGGCCGCTCAACCCAAGGACGAGAATGAGATCTGGAATAATAACTGTATTAATTTGTTTTCTTTGCATATTACCTACCGAGTCAACCAGGGCAACCCCTCAGAATAAAGTCTTACTCGCCGCCGAAGACAGTTGGCCCCCTTTCGCCGACAGAACCGGGCAAGGCTTATCTCACCAACTGATAGCCGCGGCTTTTTCTATTGAACATATCCAAGTGGAAAGCTTGGTGGTGCCCTACTCCAGAGCCTTGATGATGGCCCGAAAGGGACAGGTTCAAGGAGTGTTCAATGTGACTCGTGAGCGCAGTACTGAGGCGGCTTTTTTGTTCGGTGAAGAGCCATTGTTTATTGCCAACGCCTCCTTCTACTACAACAAAAACCGGCCACTGAGTGCCAAAAACAAATGGCAACTTCCGAGGGGGAGTGTCGTTGGGGTTATCAAGGGTTATGAATATGGCGATGAGTTTTCCGAGCTGAGCAAACAGTTGCAACTGGTACAGGTTGCCAGTCAGGAGCAACTGCTCAATCTCTTGCTGCTCAATCGTATCGATGCCGCCATTATGTTCGACAAGGTAGCCGAAGGAGTTATCAAACGTATGGGGGTGAAAGAGGAGATTCTGCCGGCATTTCCCAACCATCAGAGCCGAATATTCCTGGCATTCTCACTACAGGATGCCGATTCACCTGCGTTGGCCAAGGCATTGGATAAAGGGTTGCGACAGATGAAACAAAGCGGTCAATATCAGCAAATAATCAACAATGGTCGCTTCTGAGTGCTCATCTTTGCCTATCACAGTGTTAAACTGCCGGGCACGACTCAATTACAGGTATTTGCATGCAGCTCAGCTTCAGCCCTTGGTTTCATTTTCAATTGCAGATCTACTACGAAGATACAGATTTTTCCGGCGTGGTGTATCACCCCAATTTTCTGAAATATTTCGAACGCGCCCGTGAACAAGTCATAGGTGCCAACGAGTTAAAACGCCTGTGGCAATCTGAGGGAATGGGCTTTGCCGTTTATCGCTCCGAGCTTATTTGTCAGGAGGGAGTCGAGTTTGCCGATATCCTGGATATCCGCACCCGTTTTGCCTTCGAAAGCAAATATCGCACCGTGTGGGAGCAAGAGATCTGGCGTGAAAACGCTGTCAGAGCAGCAGTCAACGGCAGAGTGGAAATGGTGTGCATGAATCGTCAGCGCCAACTTTGCCCCATGCCGGCAACGCTGCTTGAACAATTGGGCGCTCAACTACAACAGATTTAATTCCTTTGAACTCAGCCTGCGGTCTTGGCATGAATGCTGTGTTTAGCGTACCAGTATTCCAATTCCGGCGCCGTTTTGGGTTTGGCGATAATATCTCCCTGTAGTTGGTCGGCCCCCATAGAAATTAGCACCTGTTTCAGCGCCATCGACTCAACCCCCTCAACTGTAACCTCAAAACCCAATGACTTGGCCATCTGGATACTGGCGCGCATTATATGCTTGGCATTACTGTTACTGAGCAGCTCTTCATTGAACGCCTTATCGATCTTAACTTCATCTACCGGCAGATTCTTCAAATAGGCCAATGACGAGTGCCCGGTACCAAAATCATCTATCGCCAGACGAATATCCAGTTGCCGCAAACGTTGTAAAATTTTAATCGCCTGCTCAAGGTCGGCCATCAAGCTGCTCTCGGTGATCTCAAGCGCCAGCACATCACCCGGCAACTGGTATTCTTGCAATTGGCGTTCAATCTCCTGCAACATACAGCCGTTGTTGAGATCCTGCGCCGATAGGTTAAGTGCAATTCGTACTTTAAAGCCGCCACTGCGCCACTTACGCTGCTGTAACATCACTTGCTCAAGCGCCCAATGACTCACCAGGCCTATCATGCCGGAATACTCGGCCAACGGAATAAACTCGGCTGGAGAAATGGCGCCGAATTTAGGATGTTCCCAGCGAATAAGCGCTTCGACCTGGCGGCAAAGGCCGCTGCTCACTTCTTCTTTGGCCTGATAAACCAGATACAACTGACCGGTTTTCAACGCTTTGGGTAGACTATTGATGATCTCCAACTCACGCATTTGAATGCTGTCTTCACCCGTCTGATAACCGGCCAGCAGATCACGGCTATTACGGGCTTTTTTCAGCGCCAGATCCAGGCGGCGCAACATCAAGCTGAGATCGGTATGATGCGCATGCAAATCCAGATAGCCCATCTGGATGCGGAGGCTCAAAGGCGTACCTTTAATATCAAAAGGAACCTGTAACCGTCCCCGCAACCGATGAAGATCCTCCTCTGTCTGTTGTTGCTCAAAGTACAGCAAAAACTCATCTTCATTCATTCGCGCCAATAACCTGGGCGCATGTTGCAACCCCAGCAGGCGATCTGCCATCTGCTTGAGCAGTTGATCGCCAAAGGCAAAGCCAAACAGGTCGTTGACGTAACGGAAACGGTAGATGTCCAGCAGCACCATAGTCCCCTGCTGCAGCGGCATCAAAGCGGTCACGCTGCGCTTGAGCCCTACCCGATTGGCAAGGCCTGTGAGTTTATCTTTCCCCACAGGTGGCGGAAGCGCCTGCAGCAACTTTTCCAGGCTATTAACCAAATCATAAAAAGCGACCGGCACCCAAGGGAGATCGAGTGGCGCGCGGGCTTTTATCTGATTATCGAGTTGTTTGCCGAGCTGTTTGATAAAACGCCGCTCTTTTTGACGCTGGCGGCGCCACAAAAGGAGAATAAACACAGTAATTAACGCGATAGAAAGCAACCATGGGCCTATCATCAAAGCGGTATTCTCCCGTTAATGATCGAAATGAATTATTTTAACTTTTACTCATAGCTTTGCTTGATTGAGTGATATTTGTCCAAAAACTCATCACAGCCAAGTAGTTCGGCACTGACGGGTAAGCCTCTGTCGACAAAGACTTCCAGACGCTGTTCAAGCTCGGCGCCGGCTCGTAACTCACCGGTATAAAAAGCCGCCGAGCGAATAAAATCCAGGTAAGTCACATGATCCGGCAGATAGGGCAGATCAGCCCAACGTTCGACCACTTCCATCACATCCGGGGCAAAGTCCCAGCTCTTGAGTACCGCTCTCCCTATCGGCCCTTGCATCTTGCGCACCAAGGCTCTTAGCTGATCTATGCTGCCAAAAAGCTCTGGGTGAGCCTCGGCCTCGGTCAGTACCGGCAAGGCACCGATATTGTGCACCAACCCGGCCAGGGTCAAAGTATCATAATTCAGGCCGCTACCCGGATGGGTCTTGTTATAGATAAGTAACATGGCTCCGGCCGCAGCAGTAACATCTATTGAAGTGCGCCACACTTCGTCCATGACCTCCCACACCATCTCGTTGGTGGAGATAAACAACTGCTCCATGGCGATAGAGGTAGCGATAGATTTTATCTGCGCCAAACCTATACGGGTCACCGCGCTGTTGATGTTTTCCGCCGGGATCCCCCGGCTGTAGAAAGCACTGTTGGCTACCTTGATCATACGCGCCGATATGGCGGCATCCTGACCTATGATATCGGCAACTTCCCTCAAGCTTGAATCGGGACGACTGACGACTTCCTGCACCCGCATGGCTACTTCCGGCAAGGTTGGCAGCACCAGGGTATCGTTCTTGAGTTTCCGCAACAAACCAACCAAGAGTTGATGTTCGGTAGACATGCACTCTCCAATGTAAAAAAACTGTTCAAATACTGTGACTCAGTATATCAGTAACCCAGGTGGCCGCGAGCGTAAAAAAGCGTCAAATGATATCAATTCGTTTAAAGCCAACACCTGAAATCGACAGTAGGTCACAGATTAATACTAATTTATTTAGGTAATAAGTTATCTATAGGATTTGTGCCAAACCGTGGCGGAGAGTATCACCAGGCCGACGACGCTGTGGGGGGAATATTGATTTATAGAATAAAATACCCCTTAGCAGATATTCCCCGGCGAGATGAACTGCTGCTCCGAAATGCTATAATCAACATCCTTTACTAAAACACTTATCTTGCGATGTTTGCATAGCCCCACTTTTATTAAGTAAAATGCCGCCCCTGCTGCCAAGTCGCGCAACCGCCGGACTGCCGTTAATTGAGAGTAAATTATGTTTAAACCAGAGCTTCTGTCTCCCGCCGGGACCCTGAAAAATATGCGTTATGCCTTTGCCTATGGTGCAGACGCCGTATATGCGGGCCAACCCAGATACAGCTTAAGGGTACGTAACAACGACTTTAAGATGGAAAATCTGGCTACAGGCATTCAGGAAGCCCATGCTCTGGGTAAAAAACTCTATGTGGTCAGCAATATCGCTCCCCACAATGCCAAGCTCAAGACCTATATCAAGGATATGGAGCCAGTGGTTGCTATGCAGCCGGATGCCCTCATCATGTCAGATCCCGGTCTCATCATGATGGTTCGTGAAGCCTTTCCCGAACAGGTTGTACACCTTTCAGTACAGGCCAACGCCATCAACTGGGCCTCGGTTAAATTCTGGCAGTCTCAGGGGATCAAGCGTGTGATCCTCTCCCGCGAGCTATCACTGGATGAAATTGAAGAGATCCGTCAGCGTTGCCCGGACATAGAGCTGGAAGTGTTTGTTCACGGCGCACTGTGTATGGCCTATTCCGGCCGTTGCCTGTTGTCCGGCTATATCAATAAGCGCGATCCCAACCAAGGCACCTGCACCAATGCTTGCCGCTGGAAGTATGATGCCCACGAGGCCAAGGAAAATGAAACCGGCGACATAGTCGCAGTCAACCCGGTGCAGATAGAGCAGCCGACTTTGGGCCAGGGCCCTAGCAGCGATCAGATTTTCCTGCTGCAGGAAGCCAACCGTCCCGGCGAATATATGCCGGCCTTCGAAGACGAGCACGGCACCTACATAATGAACTCCAAAGATCTGCGCGCCATTCAGCATGTGGAGCGCCTGAGCCGTATCGGCGTGGATTCATTGAAGATTGAAGGCCGCACCAAGTCCTTCTACTACGTGGCCCGCACGGCGCAGCTTTACCGTCAGGCCATAGACGATGCCGCAGCCGGAAAAGACTTCGATCGCAGCTTAATGAATCGCTTGGAAGGCTTGGCCCACAGAGGCTACACCGAGGGCTTCCTGCGGCGTCACGTTCACGATGAGTACCAGAACTATGAATACGGCCACTCTATCAGTGACAACCAGCAGTTTGTCGGTGAGTTTACCGGTAAGCGTAACGCCGAAGGCCTGGCCGAAATCGAAGTGAAGAACAAGTTTTTGCTGGGTGACAGCCTGGAGATGATGACGCCGCAGGGCAACATCAACCTGATATTGGAAAGCTTGCAAAACCGTAAGGGTGAAGCCATTGAGGCAGGTTTAGGTTCGGGCCATACCGTCTACATGCCGGTACCGGCCGATTTGGAACTGGACTCAGCCATCTTGCTGCGTAACTTGCCGGAGGGGATGGACACCCGCAATCCCCACGCCGCAACCAAGTGAGTCCTGTCTTCCTGAGTATATTCCCAACCTTACACGAAAGGCTGCCTTCAGGCAGTCTTTCGTTTTACGCAAGTCATAGTGCTCTATAACAATCCCGTTGTAGTCATGCGTATTGGTTATCAATAATAGTGCTGCCGACAGAGGTGCTCCCCCTGTGATAAAATCTGTGCTATGACTTAGTTTGGGCTGCACCTGCTACTGTTTTGTGCGCCAAGCGTTGACCGAAAACCTGCTCGGCAGGATAAGTAATTCCGAGGTAATACAAGGCAATGGCCTTAATCATTGATGACAGCTGCATTAACTGCGACATGTGTGAGCCCGAGTGCCCCAACCAAGCCATTACTATGGGGGAAGAGATCTATGAGATAGATCCGGCGCGCTGCACCGAATGTGTTGGCCACTACGACAACCCAACCTGTGTTTCTGTTTGCCCTATAGACTGTATCGACAAGGATCCCGAACATCAGGAAACCCAAGACGAATTGCTGGTAAAATACGCTCAACTGACCGGCAAGCTTTAAGGATAAAATGATGAAAACATTACTGCTTATTGCTGCATTACTCAGTCTTGGCGCCTGTGCCGAGCTCAAGGAAACCGGCCGAACCATAGGCCACACCACCAGAGACGTGACCAAGGAGATAGGCCACACCACCCGGGATGTGACCCGTGAAATCGGCCACGCCTCCCGTGATGCCGCCAAATCGGTCAAGGAAGAATTAAAAGACTGAGCCATCACGTCCAAGAAGTTCAAGCCCTTTCTCGCCAGCCAACAGGGCAAAGCTCTGCCCGGTTGGCAAGCACATTCAAATATCAGAGTTATCAGGCGGCATTGGCCCTCATACCGTGAGGCACGGGCAAACCGGCTTCATTCACATTAACGAAGACCATCTTGTCAATGCTGACAATAGGTGCCAGATTCAATTTATTGCGCACTTCGCAGCGAATAGTGATGGAAGTATGTCCCAGGCTGATAAGCTCGAGGCCAAACTCAATCACATCCCCAAGCTTGGCCGGGGTCATAAAGTTGATTTCCGAGATAAGCTTGGTCACATGGCTGACACTCTTCATCTGGCATGCGGCGAAGATGGCGGCTTCCTCATCAATCCAGCTCATCAACTGTCCACCGAACAAGGCTCCCGCCGGGTTGAGATGTTCGTGTTTAACCAAACGCCGACTGTAGTATTTCATGTTTGCGTCCTCGCATTCACCTGTGATTGGAATTCTCACTTGAACTAAAGCAAATTGGACGCCAAACATTCAATCAATATAATTCAATAAGTTACACCACACTTATGCTCATAAATGCCATTACGGTGCACCAGGATAACTCCTGCTGCACCGTAATGGACCATGCTCAAACCTGACTGAGCACCCGCTTGAAGGCCTGCAGAGTCTTGTCGATATCGGCGGCGCTGATATCTTTGTGCGTCACCAAGCGTAGTTGCCGAGCGCCGCTGATACGCACTCCTTCCTGCAACAAGCCTTTGACCAGAGCTTCAATATCCACTTCATCGGCCAAAGTGGCAAACACCATATTAGTTTGTACCTGGCTCATATCCAGTGCCAGCTCATCCAACTGACTCAAACCTTCGGCCAAAACCTTGGCATTGGCGTGATCTTCCGCCAAACGCGCCACCTGCTCAGTCAAGGCCAACTCAGCGGCAGCAGCCAGGATCCCGGCCTGGCGCATTCCGCCACCCAGCATCTTGCGCCAGCGACGCGCCTTGTGAATAAGCCGCTCATCCCCGAGTAATAAAGAGCCAACCGGTGCCGCCAACCCCTTGGATAGACAGATGGATACCGAGTCGAAATACTGGGTTATATCGGCTATCTCCAACCCCTGCGCCACAGCCGCATTGGCCACCCTGGCGCCATCGAGATGGATTTTCAAACCGTGATTGAAGGCCAGGTGCTGCGCCTTGGCCAGGTACTCCTGCGGCAATATCTTTCCGCCTATGGTGTTTTCCAGGCTTAATAGACGGGTGCGGGCAAAGTGAAAATCATCGGGTTTGATGGCAGCGCGAATATCTTCAAGCGCTATGCTGCCATCGGCCTGATTGTTCAGTGGTTGAGGCTGAATACTGCCTAACACGGCCGCGCCACCGCCTTCAAACTTATAATTGTGGGCTTGTTGACCACACAGATATTCATCGCCCCGCTCGCAGTGGGACATGAGTGCCAACAGGTTGGCCTGAGTGCCCGAGCTGGTAAACAAGGCACTGTCAAAGCCGAACATCTCGGCGGCCATAGCTTCGAGGCGATTTACCGTAGGATCATCGCCGTAAACATCATCGCCCACCTGCGCGGCCGCCATGGCCTGACGCATCGCAGCAGTAGGTTGAGTCACGGTATCGCTTCTGAAATCTATCATCTATCCCCCATATCACATCCAGTTGCCCCACATTAAGATACATGAGGCCAAAACACTCTAGCGCTGCTCGGCTTGACTGTACAGCGCCAGGAGCGCAAAGCGGAATAACTGGAGTTTTCACCTAATTGGGAGCAACAATAAACCCAAACAAACCGACAGCAAGACAAGGATAAAAATCAATCAGTAATCCTCATGCACAAAAAATACAAAACCATTTAAAATCATAAAACTAAAAAACAAGAATCTAAACAAATCAAATAAAACATAAATAAAACTAATCCAAATATTTAAATAAAATCACTGTTAAACTGCGGTGTTTTCCGGCAGAATTCTGATCCTCTGTTATTTTGATGCGAATATTATGCAAGAAGCTCAGTTTATCGCCATACTTTGGCTGATTGGTGTACTGGCCGAAGCTATGACCGGTGCCTTGGCGGCGGGTAAAAAACAGATGGATCTCTTTGGCGTGGTAATTATAGGTTGTGCTACCGCCATAGGCGGCGGCACGCTCAGAGACATCTTGTTGGGTAACTACCCGTTAATCTGGGTAGAAAACTGGCATTATCTGGTGGCTATCGGCTTTGCTTCACTGCTGACGGTGATAATCGCCCCTGTGATGCGTTACCTGTCAAAGCTGTTTCTGGCAATCGATGCTCTTGGCCTGGCAGTGTTTTCCATTGTCGGAGCTCAAAAGACCCTGCTGCTGGGCTTCAGCCCAGTTGTCGCTGTGGTGATGGGAGTGATTACCGGGGTTTTTGGCGGTATTATTCGCGATATTCTCTGTAATCAGATGCCGCTTATATTCCGCAAAGAGTTGTACGCTGTGATCTCCATTATCACGGCTGGGCTCTATGTATTTTTATCGCAATGGCAACTGACAGAATGGCTAAATCTCAGCCTGTGCCTCACTCTGGGTTTCAGTTTGCGGATGCTGGCTATAAAGTATCACTGGGCCATGCCAACCTTCGACTACCAAACCGGCTCAGATCCACATCCGGATTGATAATACACTTGGTAAGCACTGCCAAGCCAAACACAGATCCAACGTATTGTTTATCAGTTGGATCTGTGTTTATTAACCTACAGCTGTAGATGTTTCATCTAGCTGTTAATTTTGGAGGCCTGCTTGGCTTCCAAAACCAGACTATAATTCCTCATCCAGAACCGCAAACATGTGCTGTTTAAGGCTATCAAAATCGGCCGGCAGAACAGCCGACAGCAACGCCTTATCGGCCACTCTTTGCAATGCCTGAGGCAGTGGCAGACTGGTGTTCAGCTCGCGGTCGACCACATCCTTGAATTTGGCCGGATGCGCGGTTGCCAGAAAGATCCCCTGCTCTTCCTCCTTCAATGACAAGCGCAGTGACTCGGCAGCCACCGCCGCATGGGGCTCGGCCAGATAACCTGTCTGCTCAAGCGCTAACATGGCCTGACGGGTTTGCCCCTCGGACAGCGCCAGGCCGGACAAGTCAGACAGTGGCCATTTCATCTCTGCAAAAATCGCTTCCACTCTGGGCCAGTTACTCGGCTCGGACACATCCATGGCGTTGGACATGGTCGCAACGGTCTGCCGCGGTGCCCAATCACCAAAACTCAAATAGCGCGGTACAGTATCATTGCTGTTGGTGGCCGCCACAAAGCGCTTGATGGGCAATCCCATGGCTTTGGCCAGCAGACCCGCGGTCAGGTTACCGAAGTTACCACTGGGAACACTGACAACCGGCGCCGATTGATGCTGCTTTCTATATTGGGCAACCGCTTCAAAGTAATAACAGATCTGCGCCAGCAAGCGGCTGATGTTGATGGAGTTGGCCGAGTTCAGGTGTAAACCGTCACGAATATCACTGTCTTCAAAGGCCTGCTTGACCAAATGCTGACAGGCATCGAAGTCGGCTTCGACCGCAACTGTGTGAATATTGCCGCCCAGAGTGGCAAACATCTTTTCTTGCAACTCACTTACCTTGCCTTTGGGATAGAGCACCATCACCCGCACCTTATCCAGGCCAAAGAAGGCATCGGCCACCGCCGCACCTGTATCCCCTGAGGTAGCGGTCAAGATAGTCAGAGGCTCTGAGCCGCCAAGCTGATTGAGACACTGAGCCATAAAGCGGGCACCGAAGTCCTTGAAAGCCAAGGTTGGCCCATGAAACAGCTCCAGACAACTGCGCTGTTCGTCTACCTGCACCAGCGGCAGAGGGAAATTAAACGCCTTCTCCACCAGCTTGTCGACACAGTCCTGCCCCAATTCATCGGCGAGCCAGGCACCGAGTATCTGCTTGCTGCGCTCGACAAAAGGCAGAGCCAACAGGGCATCGACATCTGCCAGTTTCGGGATCCGGGTTGGGAAAAAGAGCCCTCGGTCCATGCCAAGACCCAGCTTGAGCGCTTCAGTAAAACTTACCCGCTGTGCCGGGTGCTTGAGGTTATAGAGTTCCATATTGATGCCTTAAATTCTTTTTTTGGATGAAAATGCGTTTCAGGACAATATCCGGGTGCCTTGAATATCCAGGCGGCAGATGTGGGCAAAGCCGCCCGCTTCGGTTAAATAGTGTTGCTCCAGGTAGCGTTTGGCCTGCTCGGCGCGGGCCAGATCGCCGCTGATGGAAAACAGGGTTGGGCCGCTGCCGGAAATCCCGGTGGCCAACATACCCAGCTCAGACAATCCGCGCCGCGCCGCCAGATACCCGGGGATAGCCTCGGCCCGATAGGGTTCAGCCAACACATCTTTCAACACAGTCAGCGCAAGCGCCTCATCCTGGCGGTAACAGGCATGAACAAAGGCGCTGAGATTGCGACCAAATTCTATGCAGGTTCCCTTATCGTATTGGTTCGGCATCAAGGCGCGCATGGCCGCCGTCGACAATGAAATCCCGGGATAGGCCACCAGCCAGTACCAAGAATCAAAGGCCGGCAAGGGCTCGCAGATACGCCCGGGCAAATCCAGCATCAGTTGCAATCCACCCAAATAGCAAGGCGCCACGTTGTCATAGTGCACCGAGCCACTGATCTCCCCTTCAAAACGCCCCATCAACGCCAGCAAGGCCTGCTCATCATAGGGACGGCTGAAATATTCATTGAGACCATAGAGCGCTGCCACCACTGAACTGGCACTGGAACCAAGGCCGCTGCCTACCGGCAGGTTCTTGGACAGGGTCAAGGAAACGCCTTGATTGATCCCGGCCTCACCTAGGAAAAACTCGGCGCAGCGATAGACAATATTCTGCTGCGGCTCCTCCGGCAGCTTATGAGCCCAGGGGCCAAGTTGAGTCAGAGAAACGCCGCAAGGCGCAGGGCCCACTGTGACTGTATCCCCCAGTAAACTGCCATCAATGGGGGCCAGTGCGGCGCCCAGCAAATCAAAGCCGACACCGACATTTCCCATAGAGGCGGGCGCATAGACAGTCACGGGGACATTGGCGGGAATAAACTGACTCATGCGCTGACCTCCCGAGTCCAGTTGAGGGTTCTGAGTAAGTCGGCAAACACCCCGGCGGCCGTCACTTCAGTACCGGCGCCATAGCCTCTGAGCACAAAGGGGATCGGCTGGTAGTAGCGGCTGTAGAAAGCCAGCGCATTCTCACCACCTTTGACGCTGAACAGGGGATCATCAGCCGCCACTTCGGCGATACGCACCCTGCAACCTGATTCATCTATCTGGCCGACATAACGCAGGCGTTTACCCTTGGCATGGGCAGCAGCCACTCGTTCGGCAACGGCGGCATCCAGCTGTGGCAAAGCCGCCATAAACTGGGCTACATCGCCTGATGCATCGAAGTCATCCGGCAAGACAGACTCCACCTGAATATCATCCAGCTCCAGCGGCAAGCCCACTTCCCGGGCCAAAATCAACACCTTGCGCGCCACATCCATACCATTGAGGTCGTCTCTGGGGTCCGGCTCAGTGAAGCATTTTTCCCGGGCAATGGCCGTGGCCTGTGACAGACTCATCCCCTCATCCAGCATACCGAAGATAAACGACAGCGAACCCGAAAGTATCCCCTGGAAACGCAGCAGCTTATCACCGGCAAACAGCAGCTTTTTCAGGTTATCGATAACCGGCAAACCGGCGCCGACATTGGTTTCATAAAGGAACTGGCGCCGCTGGGCCAGCGCGGTTTGCCGCAGCGCGCGGTAAAAAGCCAGCTCACGGGTATTGGCCTTCTTGTTGGGTGTCACCACGTGTAAACCGGCATTCATCACATCCAGATAACGGCCGGCAATGACATCCGAAGAGGTACAATCCAGCAATACGGGATTGAGTAACTGCTGCTCCTTGGCCCAGGCCAACATCTGTGTCAGATCAAAAGCGACGGACGAGTCGTTGAGCCTTGACTGCCAATCGGCCAGAGAGATACCGGCGGCGTCGAGCAACATCTTGCCTGAGTTGGCGATGGCACAAACCCGAATGCTGATATGTTGCCCTTTGAGCATGGCTTCCTGCTGTTTTATCTGCTCCAACAAGCCAGCACCTATGTTACCGGCACCAACCAGGAAGACATCGAGATACTGCTGCACATCGAAAAAGCCCTGGTGACAGGCCGCCACCGCATGACGCGTCTTGCGCTGCTCGACCACGGCAGAAATAGAGCGCTCGGACGAGCCCTGGGCAATGGCAATGATATTGACACTGGCCTGAGCCAGAGCCTGAAAGAAGCGCGCGGCCACGCCCTTGTGGGTACGCATACCGTCACCTATCAGGGATACTATCGCCAGTTGATCCCGCATCTCCAGCGGCTCCAACAGTTCACTCTTGAGCTCTAGTTCAAATTCCTGCTCCAGCGCCCACTTGACTCTGGGGGCATCCAAAGTGGCCACACAGAAACTAATGCTGTACTCACTGGAGCTTTGAGTGATTAGTGATACCGAAACCTTGGCTCTGGCGATGGACTCCAGAATACGCGACGCCATACCCACCATGCCTTTCATTCCCGGGCCTGAAACGTTGAACATGGTTTGGTTGTCCAGATTAGAGATCGCCTTGACCTGCAGCCCGGTCTGATCCGGCTGATTGGATACCAGAGTACCCGGCGCCTGGGGGTTGAAACTGTTTTTGATGTAGCAAGGAATTTGGAACTGGGCTATGGGTGAAATGGTCTTGGGGTGCAGCACCTTGGCGCCAAAATAGGAAAGTTCCATTGCCTCCTGATAACTGAGCTGAGAGAGCAGCTTGGCATCGGCAACCACCCGGGGGTCGGTATTGTATACCCCATCGACATCTGTCCAGATTTCGCAGCTGTCGGCATCCAGACAGGCTGCCAGAACTGCGGCCGAATAATCCGAACCATTGCGTCCCAGAGTCACCACCTTGCCATCGGCACCGGCGGCGGTAAACCCGGGCATAACCCACACTCTTTGCTCATCGAGTTTGAGCAACGCAAATCTGGGCTTACTGACGGCGATATCCACCACAGACTCCAGGGGTGTACCGACACCTAGGAATAATTCCCTCGGATCAAGTAAACCGGCGCTGACTCCCTTATTTTTGAGCACTTCAACCATCAAGGCGGCCGAGAGTCGCTCCCCGGCTACCAGGATCTCGGCCCGCACACTGTCAGGACACTCCCCGAGAAGCTGAACTCCTGCCAATTTTGCGCGCCAACTCGCCAGTTGCTGTGCCAATACCTTCTTCAGCTGCTGTCTGGCTTCCTCTGCGAGAGATACAGATGCATCGGCATACAAGGCTTCAAATACCTCAGCCACCTTGGCAAGGGCCTCGTCAACATCCCCCTTGGCCAACACCATATTAACCATGGCCAACAGATTGTTGGTTACGGTTGCCGGCGCCGACAGTACTGTGGCCACTTGCTCTTCTCTGGCACTGGTCAGAACAATTTCTGCTGCCATTTCAAACCTTTGCCAGTTTGCCAGCGAGGTACCGCCGAACTTCATCACTTTCATCTGTATCTCCTTTAATTACCGCGCCCGCCCAGGAAACAAAAAAGCCCGCTCCTGGATGGGAGCGGGCTTCTTGTTTGCAATTCTTCAGGGTATAGTCAGCCCGCCCCCACACTGGTAATGGTGGTGGTTGTAATGGTGGTAATTACAACTGAGCTTAGCTGATACATTAGGTTTCTATACTCGTTCGTTCTCTTTTATTCAGGCCGGTTCATTCAGGAGTCAATCCCCCAGGAATGGCAGCAATGCAAACAGGATTGCTTTTTTATGTGGCGCTTGTCAAGGGGCGTTTTCATGAAAGTTTTAATAAAATGCCAATCTCATTAAATAAGTCTCACTAAAGTCTGTTTTTAACTGGATAAGTATCAACAAAACTCCCTTATTACCTTTAACCTTGACGTAAAGTGTATTGGATTAAAAGTTGAGTATCAGCCAAGCAAGCGCAGTCAAGCACACCAAGATTCAAGTCAGTACCCCCAAATAGAAATTTTAGAAAAGACGCCTGAACAATAATGGCTTTTCTAATGCCAAGCTGCCCCAAAATGTCATCTTGGTGGCAAAACTCTGTGCAACAGTTGGCATAAGCAACGCTCGGATATCGCCAGCGCGGAAAAAGCACGTTATCATGCGGCCACATTCTGAACGGGAGGCGATATGCAAATCACCCAACACAGCGCGGTTACCATTCACTACCGCCTGACTGACGCCAAGGGTCAGTTGATAGAAAGTTCTTTTGAGGCAGATCCTATGGTCTACCTCCACGGTATGGAAAACCTGATCCCGGGACTTGAAAAAGCACTGGAAGGCAAGAGCAAAGGCGATACGCTGGAAGTGACCATAGATGCCGAGGAAGCCTATGGCCCATACCATGATGGTCTGCGTCAGGAAGTTCCTCTGGAAGCCTTTGGCGATATCCAGGACATAGTACCTGGTATGCGCTTCATCGCCGAAACTGAAATGGGCCAGCGCCCGGTACAAGTGACCGAAGTACTGGACAACAGTGTTATCGTTGATGGCAACCACCCTCTGGCAGGCCAATCACTGACCTTTAATGTCGAAGTGATGGACGTGCGTGAAGCGACAGCCGAAGAGATTGCTCACGGCCATATCCACGCCCATGGCGGTTGTGGTGGTCACGGCCACGATCACGGCGGTTGCTGTGGCGGTCACGATCACGAACACGGCGGCTGCTGTAATTCAGATGCCGAAGAAGACGCCAAGAAAGAAGGTTGTGACGGTAACGGTGGTTGCGGCTGCCGAGGTTGATAGCCAGTCATACTGACGCCTAAACATATTACTGATTACAATCGAGAGTCCGGCCAATGCCGGACTCTTTGTTTATGGCACTTGGAAAAACAAGGCCTGGTGCCCTGCTTTGGACTAAAATTAATAGATACTCCCGGATGCGAAGAAATGCCCCGTGATCTTATCCAGATTGGTCTATGAGAGCCTGCCCTATCTGTATTTTTTAACCGGTAGCCTGACGCTCTATTTACTCGAATCCTTACTTGGGATCCTGGGATCAGTTTTGCTTATATTGGTTGCGGCCCGGATTTACAACCTGCGTTCGAGTCACAGACGCAGCGATCCCAAACGCCTGCGACGGGGAGGAGTTTGGCCCGCCCCCCTGTATGCAGGATTGCCTTTCCTCTGGCTGTTGTCGGGCATGTTGCTGTTAAGGTTTGCCGACCAGGAAGTATATCAACTACTAGGACTGCTCATCTGTGCCTGGGGCGGCTATATTTTGAATCAGCGCCATCTATACCGCCGCCACAAATTGCCGCGACAACCCCTGATGTGACTCAAAGGATCAAGGCGCGGATTTTTTCTCGAAGCGCTTCGGGCATATGCTTCAAATAATTGGAGCAACGGGTTATGGTTGCTATGCTCACCTCGAACTCGGCCGCAATCTGCCGCTGACTCATCTCACCTTCAAGCAATACCTGAAACACCTTCAAACGGCCGGCGATGGCATGTCTTTCATCATCGGTCAGCAGTAATTCAAACAGGCAATTCAGGTCTTCGGGATTATTGTGAGTCAGTACTTTCTCCAGTACTGATATCCAATCAGGGCGCATAGTAACTCTTTCGTGTTCACGTAATGGTACGTGAACACAGTATAGCGTCGTTTTCTTGCGAAAAAAAGTCGTGTTTTAGCAGCCAGTTACTGACAAAACTTTACATGTAAACTGAAAAAGTCTACTCCCTAGGTCAAACAAAATGTGTACAATAGCCAAGCAATGTCACATTAACGCACAAACTTGTGAGAATGATAATGAAAAAATACTTACTGATGTTAGCCGCCACCGCGGCGCTTAGCGCTACAGCTGTTCAGGCCCACAACTTTGAAAGCAGCGATGATGCCATCCAGTACCGTCAGTCTGGTTTCAGCCTGATGGCCTATAACTTCGGTGATATCGGTGCCATGCTCAAAGGCAAGAAAGACTTTAACGCCGATGTTGCAGCTATGCGTGCAGCCAATGTGGCAGCCCTGGCGAAACTGCCACTGGAAGGCTTTATCGATGGTTCAGACAAAGGTGATACTGAAGCCCTGGCCAAGATTTGGGCCGACAAGGCTGACTTTGAAGCCAAGTTCAAAGAACTGCAAACCAATGCCGACGCCCTGGCTATTGCAGCCAAAGGCGGCGACAAGAATGAGCTGAAAAAAGCCTTCGGTGCCGTTGGCAAGAGCTGCAAAGGCTGCCACGACGTATACAAGAAAGACTAATCTCTTTCGTTGATTACATTAAAAAAGCCTGCATCAAGCAGGCTTTTTATTGTTTGGAAGCTTACAACATACCTATCACGGGCATCATCAAAAAGTGCACCACAGGCACGGCGACTACCAATAAAAGCACCAATGCCAGTATCAAAGAGGCAAACCTGGGTTGCTGCGCTTCCGCAGCCGGTAAGCGCTTATAGCCACTGAACATTGCCCCCACCAGCTTTTCACCTTTGAAGCGGTGCAGCAAGACGGCGGCCACATGAATCCCGGCAAGGATCAATAAAAGATCAAAATTTTTCTTGTGTAGCCAGGTAAACCAACTGGCAGTTTCACCGCTAACAAAAGAAACCAAGGGTCCTTCGGTAAATATCTCATCTGTGGCAAATAACCCCGACACCAGTTGCAGACTGATGATGGTCAGCAAGAGTATTACCATATAACCCCCTAGAGGATTATGCCCCAGAGAATGAGGAGCCTGCTTGGCCCGCATTTTGGCAAGATAATCCAATGCCTGACGGGGATGGCGAACAAAATGACTGAAACGGGCGGTGTCACTGCCGATAAAGCCCCAAATAAGCCGTACCACCAACAAGATCATCAGACTATAGGCGAACAACTGGTGATAGCTCATCTCGCCCTGATCGGCACTCCACCACAGCCCGCCCAAGAGCAGCAACATGCCCCAATGAAACACCCGTACAGGTATATCCCAGACCTTCACTTTAACTTCGTTGTTATTCATAAAGTACTTCCTGTTATCACCCGTTTTGGCCCGAACGGCATAAGGGTAAAGAGTTGTAGATAATACACATGATGATATTTAAAGCGACGGGAGGAGGCAATCGGAAAGGACTGATACTCAGTGATCTCATCAAATATGGCCCTTTATCAACCAGGGTTCAAGACTTTTCAGGGCAAAATAATCCAAACTTGTCTAAGTGATCAAATAAGTGACAAACGCTCTCTGACTCGCCACAAATATTGATCTGGATCACATTTTTAAGTCTGGGGATTGTTAATCTGAAGCCAAGGAAGCAACAGAGGGTTTGACAATATGCTAAAGATCACCAGCAAGCAATTTGAAGTCACAGCTGCCATCCGTGAACGCGTTGAGAGTCGCCTTACCAAACTGGACCGTTACGATACTCAGCTGATTAATCCCCATGTCATCATCCTCAAAGAAGGGCCACTCTTTAAAATAGAAGCATCAATTAAACTGGCCAACGGACAACTTTTTGCCCAGGCGAAACATGAAAATCTCTACGCAGCCATAAATGCAATGGGACAAAAGCTGGAAAAACAGCTCAATCGCCTGACCCACAAACCCGCAGCTCAGCGTGGTGCCTTTGAACCCGAAGCCACCGAACCTGAGTTCGAATACGATTACAAGGAGGACTACGCAGCTTGATATTTCAATCTCCCACTAACCAGCGCACCTCCGGGTGCGCTTTTCATTATTGAAGCCTAGGATTTTTTGATTGACAGCCCAAGGGGATAGTTTTAGCTTAATCGTCATGCCATACCTTAATCGCTCGTTTTTTATTTTCTTTTTTACACCTTATTCCCGGAGGCGGCCCTGACGTGTAAAAACGAAAATGAAAATTGCCAAGCCTCCCACCAGGGAGGCTTTTTTGTCTGTATCATGCACTGAGTATTACTGGTTTAGAGGTCTGAATGAATAAAGTACCGCCGCTGGAGCGAATAAGGGATGACATCACTACCCTGGACAGGGATCTGTTGGCGCTGTTGGCCAAACGTCGACAACTCAGCCTGGAAGTCGCCCGCAGCAAAGAGGTGGACATTCGCCCTATCCGTGATACCCAGAGAGAAAAAGAACTCTTGGCAAGGTTGGTTCGCCAAGGGCGGGAACAGGGATTGGATGCCCATTATGTCATCAGTCTGTATCAGGCCATAATTGAAGATTCAGTGCTGAATCAGCAGGCCTACCTCCAGGGCAGAGCCAATCCCGAAACCCAAAAACAGCAATACTGCATCGCCTATTTGGGCGCCAGAGGTTCATATTCCTATCTGGCCGCCAGTCGCTACTGTCAACGCCGTCAGGTAGAGATGCAGGATCTGGGTTGTCAGAACTTCGATGATATAGTACAGGCCGTTGAGTCCGGCCATGCCGATTATGGGTTTCTGCCGATAGAGAACACCTCATCCGGCTCCATCAACGAAGTCTACGATGTGTTGCAGCACACCAGCCTGGCTATTGTGGGTGAAACCACTATAGAAGTGGGCCACTGTCTGCTGGCCAAAGCGGGAAGCAAACTTGCCGATATCAAAACCGTCTACGCTCACCCCCAACCCATCAGCCAATGCAGTCGCTACCTGAGCCGCCATCCCGACTTTCGTCTGGAATATTGTGCCAGCAGCGCCGAAGCGATGGAAAAGGTTCTCCAGGGCGATAGCACTGTGGCCGCTATCGGCTCCAGTGAAGGCGGCGCCCTCTACCAATTGGAACCTCTGGAGCAGGAACTGGCCAATCAAAAAATCAACCAGAGCCGTTTTATCGTAGTGGCCCGCAAGGCGATAGAAGTGCCGGAGCAACTGACGGCCAAAACCACACTGATTATGGCAACCGGTCAAAAGCCAGGCGCCTTGGTGGAAGCTTTGCTGATCCTCAAAGATCACAACCTCAATATGAGTAAGCTGGAGTCACGCCCTATCCCGGGCACGCCTTGGGAAGAGATGTTTTATTTGGATGTCGATGCCAATCTGGCATCCATAGCTATGCAGCAAGCACTTGCCGAGCTTGAACGGCTCACCCGCTTTATCAAGGTACTTGGCTGTTACCCTTGTGAGACGGTCGAGCCAACTCAGCTGAGTCACAGCCAACTGTTGATTGAACCAGAGAGTTCCAGGCAGGACAGCGCCAAACCGTCACCCCAGAGACATTCCCGCCACTATAAACCGGCAAGCACAGAAATTAGTTGTGGTCAGCTCAAACTGGGACAAGGCCAGTTCGCCGCCTTGGCGCAACTGAACCTCCCCATAGATGCAGACAGCTTTGCCCCAAGCGCCAAGGCCCTCAGGGAAGCCGGATTTCAAGGGGTGGTTCTCAGTGCGCTGACGCGTCAGCCCGATGCCAAGCAGCAACTGCCCAAATTGCAGAGCCTGTTGAACCAAGCCGGGCTGCAGAGCATTGTTGCCCTGGAGCATGCAGAAGATCTGGCTCTGGCCCAGACCACGGCCGACATGCTATTGCTCAGCGGCAAACAGATGTACAACACAGAGCTGCTCAATGCGCTTGGCGGACAGAACCTGCCGGTGATATTGGAGCGTAATCCCATGGCCAGTCAACAGGATTGGCTGACCAGCGCCGATACCCTGCTCGCCGGCGGGAATCAGCAGTTGATCCTCTGTGATGCGGGGGTCAGTGGATTGAATCAAGCAGAACAACTTGTGTTGGATCTCGCCGCCCTGGTGGAACTAAAAACCCTGAGTCACCTGCCGCTATTGGTAAATCCAAGCCTGTGCCTCAACCCAAGCAGCAGTGAGCAAACACTGACGGCTCAGGCCTTGGCTATCAAGGCGTTGGGCGTAGATGGTTTAATCATCGCTGCCGATGTCCGTCATCCACAGCAACATGCAGGCTTAATCACCAAGCTGTATCAGACAACCTGAGTCGCTTCGGCAGCGGCTTTACCGGCCTCTGCCGCCTCACGGCTGCGGCGGATCAAACGGGAAACCGTTGAGCCCTGCACCATGATAGAAAAGACCACCACGGCATAAGTCATTACCAGCAAGAGATCCCTGAGCTCCAGCTCGGGGGTCAGCACTATCCCCGCCGGAATACTCATGGCCATAGCCAGCGCCAGGCCACCCTTGAGCCCGCCCCAGATAAGGATCCCCTCAGCGCCTTGGCTGTATTGCCGGATACGCCTGAACCCCAGATAAGGTAAGTACACGCTGACACATCTTGCCAACAACACCACAGGGATACTCAGCAGCACAAACCACCAGAGTTGCATATCCAGATGGGTCAACAGCAGCAGGAGTCCCAATAGCAGGAACAAGAGCGAATTGAAGAAGTGCTCAAGCAGGCCCCAGAACCTTTGCAGCAATATTCTCCCCGTGACCCCAAAGCATTTGGGCACTGTGAAATTACCCAGCACGATTCCAGCGGCCACCATGGCCAGAGGGCCGGACACCGAAAGTTTTTCTGCCATCACATAACCTGCGGTAGGCACCACCAGGGTAATCAAGAGTCTCTGGGTTTCTTCATCCGTGAGTTTCATCAGTTGATGTAGCGCAAAAGCCAACGTCAGGCCATAGGCAATGCCGCCAACGGCCTCATGGAAAAACAGCGCGCCGACATCGGCCAGGCTCAGGGCCTCGGCGGAAAAAGCCAGCTGCGAGACAGCAACAAACAGCACCAGGCCAATGCCATCATTGAACAGCGACTCCCCCTCAACCTGAATGGCAATATCCTCAGGCGCGCCGAGTTTTTTCAAGATGGCCAAAACCGCTATCGGATCGGTTGGTGATATCAAGGCCCCAAACAACAGGCAGTAACTCCAGGGCAGTGTCAATCCCAGCAGCGGCATCAAATAGAAGCAAAGCGCCGCCACTGTCAGAGTGGAAATCACAGTACCAAACAGAGCCAGACAGAGAATTTCCCATTTCTGGCTGGCCAGCACCTTGAGCCTTATCTGCAGTGCACCGGCGAAGAGCAGAAAACCCAACATACCGTTCAGCAGCAGCGCCTGAAAGTCGAGCCGCTGCAATACCGAAATGGTTTTGATATGGATATCCAGCTCAAACCACTTACCCACCACCAGGATAATCAGGCTAAGGAGCATGGCCAGGCCTGTGATGGCTATGGTTTCCTGCAGTGAGTGAAAACGGCTGGATAACAGCGAGATAATCAGTGCCAGCGCCGCCAGCACACAGAAGAGTTGATAGTCCGTCATATTTCCTTGCGATCAGGCTGACCGCTTCCCTGGTAGCAGACAAGAGCTACATGGCTTGTCCATCTGTAAGGCTGAGCCAGCCCTTGAAGATCCGGTAGCTGAACCAGATAACCCCCAGGGCGCACAAGCTAAGGCTGAGCCACAGCGGGTTGACCCAGTAGCCCATAACCAGTAGCAGTGCCAAACCCATAATACTGCGCCTTTGCCAGCGCAAGTGAGAGCCCAGCAGCGACAGAGGTGCAACCTGCCTTTGGCTTAAGTTAATCAACAGGCTCAGGATCACAGGCAGGAAAAACAATGGAAAGGCACACATAAGCGCATATAAAAAATGGCCCATACTGCGATCTTCACTGGCAAATGCTTCTGAGGGTAAGCTGGTCATAGTCTGTCTCCGGCCAACATCTGGAATGCAGGGCCCAAAGCTCTTGCCCTGCTTTAACCATACTGTGAGATCGCCACTTCTGCAATGCCGGAAACAGAATTAGAAGGGGCCGGTTTCCAGTTGAATATCACTCTTCACCCGGCTGGAGCACGCCAGCACCATACCTGAGTCAATCTCATCCTGGCTGAGTGTCTGCTGGCTGCTGCTTTCCACCTCACCGGAGACAACCCGGCACTTACAGGAGCCACAAACACCGCTGCGACAGGCGGCAATAATGGGCAAGCCTTCAGACTCCAGCGCTTCAAGCAGGGTCTGCTCGCCATTGATGCTGAGCTCAAGGCCGGCAACACTCAAACGGTAATTGGCCGAACCGTCACCCGCGGGCGCCGAGGTATTTTCAGCAAAGCTTTCCTTGTGAAAACGCGTCATATCGAAATCCGCTTGCGCCAGCATCTGCTCTGTGGCCGTCATATAAGCCTCAGGGCCACAAACATACACAGTGCGCTGACAATAATCCGGCACCAGTTGCTCCAGTGCCGCCAAGCTCAGGCGTCCCGGTAACATAGGACACTCGGCAAGGTCCCCGGAGACTGAGGCAGTCTCACTTCCCTGCTCCAGCAGATAGCCCAGCTTAAAATTATCGTGACGGCTGTTCATGGCCCGCAAACTGTCTCGGAAGATGAGATCCTGCTCGCTTCTGGCACTGTGAATAAAGGCGATATCGCTGTCAAGATAACTGTCGGTCAGAAAACGACTCATGGAAAACATCGGCGTAATGCCACAACCGGCGCTTAAAAACAGATAGCGCTCGGCCGGTATATCGATAAGGTTAAACTGACCGTAGGGCCCTGAAGCCATCAGGCTGTGACCCGGCTTAAGATTATCAATAAGGTAGTTGGAAATTTTGCCGCCTTCGACCCTCTTGATGGTCAACACCAATGAGTTTGGCCGAGATGGCGAAGAGGAGATGGTATAACAGCGGCGATACTCCTCACCGGCAATCTCCAATTGCAATGCCACAAACTGCCCGGGCTTGAAATGAAAAGACAGCGGCTGGGCCGCTTTAAAACGAAAACTCACCACATCCGGGGTTTCCTGCCAGCGGGCGACACAAATGAGCCGCAGCTCTCCGGGAACCCATTGACCAGCCTGATATTGACTGATTGCCGGCGAAACTTGTAATGGATTGAGTGTCATCGAAACTCCCTCTACAGAGAAAGAAATGGCCGGTATGCCGCAGGCATCCCGGCCTCAAGAGATACGCATCAAGCGGCGCCGAGAATCGCCTCTAGGTCTTCCTCAACCGTGCCAACATTACGCAGGCCGAACTTATCTTCCAGTACCTTCAGCAAATTGGCGGTCAGGAAGGCCGGTGGGGTTGGGCCGGTACGTATGTTCTTCACTCCCAGTGACAGCAAGGTCAACAGGACCACTATCGCTTTCTGCTCAAACCAGGACAGCACCAAACTCAGCGGCAGTTCGTTGATATCACACTCAAATACCTCGGACAGTGCCAACGCCAGCTGGATCGCCGAGTAGGCGTCGTTACACTGGCCGATATCCAGCAATCTGGGGATACCGTTGATATCACCGAATTCGAGCTTGTTGAACTTGTACTTGCCACAGCCCAGGGTCAGGATCAGGCTGTCTTTGGGGGCCGCCTTGGCAAGGTCGGTGAAGTAACTGCGCTCAGCCTTGTCACCATCACAGCCGCCAATCAGGAAGAAGTGACGGATATTGCCGTTCTTGACGTTTTCAACCACGGCAGGCGCCGCGTTCATCAAAGCGTTGCGGGCGAAACCTATGGTGATCATATGGGGGATCTCATCATAGGCAAAGCCTTCAAGCGCCAGTGCCTTGTCGATAACAGCACTGAAATCGTCGCCGGTCAGGTGAGTCACGCCCGGCCAACCAACGATACTACGGGTAAAGATGCGGTCGGCATACTGACCGACATTGGGATCGATAATGCAGTTGGAAGTCATCACCACGGCGCCGGGGAAGTTGGCAAATTCCTTCTGTTGATTTTGCCAGGCGCTGCCGTAGTTCCCCACCAGATGCGGGTATTTCTTCAATTCGGGATAAGCCAGCGCCGGCAACATCTCACCATGGGTATAGACATTGATGCCCTTGCCTTCAGTCTGTTGCAGGATGAGCTCGAGATCCTTCATATCGTGGCCCGATACCAGAATAGCCTTGCCCTTCACCGGCTTGGTGTTGACCTGAGTCGGCTCTGGATGACCAAAGGCCGCGGTTTCACCGGCATCGAGCATAGCCATCACAGAATAGTTGAGCTGACCTATCTCCATTGCGGTGGCAAACAGTTTGTCAGCATCTGTGCTGTCGGTCGCCAAAAAGGCCATGATCTCGTGGAAACGACCGGCCACTTCGCTGCTGGTTTGATCCAGAACCCGGGCGTGTTCCATATAGGCCGCCGCCCCTTTCAGGCCGTAGAGGCACAGAAGTCGCAAACCGAGAATATCTTCATTGAGGTCATCACCGCGGTTGGGCGCAGCGACTTTGGCCTGCTGTAACAGCTCGGCCTTGGATGCCCCCAGCAGCAGAGTCGCCGCGGCGGACATAGGCTCGGGTGTCACGCCCCTTTGTTCGCAAAGCTCCAGATAGCGCTGCTTTAGCTGGTCTCGCAAGCGAGCGGCCTCCTTTGCATATTCGCTAATCCGCTCGTCGTCGAAGTTGACATTGGTCAGAGTGGCGAAAAACGCCTTGGGCACAAAGGTATCGACTTGCGGATCGATAACCTCAAACTCCCGGAGTTTGACAGCATAGGCAGACAGCCCCTGCAACATGTAAATCAACAGATCTTGCAGATCCGAGGTTGCGGCCAATTTACCGCACATCCCCTGGGCATAGCTGCAGCCATTACCGGCCGGGGTTCGAATGGTTTGCTCACACTGAATACAAAACACGGCATATCTCCTTTAATCATGCTTTATTTTTGCATGTTTTAAATCAGTGTACTCTTTCATCGCTCAGACGAAAGAACGTGAGTCATAAAGCTTGAAGGAGATCACCTTAAGCAATTGCTGAATAAATGGCTTTTTGACTTCTATCTTGCTGATACAAATGAAAAAGGAGCCTAAAAGGCTCCCTTGGATAAATCGCGTTGCACTGCCAGCGGAGTTGACCGCCTTGAGATCAGTGACTCTTCATATCATTGACCGACTGCAGCATACTGCGGCTCTCGCTGCGAAACTGTGGTGCAAAGTCACCGAACCATTCGGCCACCTCACGGAACTGGCGCACAAAGCCGTCTCTGTCACCGGCCTTGAGCATGGCCAAAGCGCCGGCATAGTTGTCCAGATAGTCGGAGATAGCACCCAGGCTCTCCTGCTGGGCGAAGATGATATCGGCATAAAGATCTGGGCTTTGGGCAAACAAGCGACCGACCATGGCCAGCTCCAGCCGGTAAATCGGCGAGCTGAACTGCAGCAGGCTATCGAGATCGGCCTGCTCCCGGCACAAGTTGAGGCCATAGACAAAGCTGGAGAAGTGACGCATCGCCTGCACCAGTTGCATCGCTTTATCATGTTTGCCGGCATCCGCTTCCACCAACCGCGCTCCCCAAATAGCTATCTGCTCCAGCAGCCAGGCATAGGCCTCACTCTGCCGACCATGGCATACCACGACAACCTGCTTGGCAAGGCTGCCCACATCCGGGCCAAACATGGGATGAAGCCCCACCACAGGCCCGCTGTGGGCCTCGAGCATGGCTTGCAGCGGCTCCGACTTTATCGAGGTCAGATCCGCAAGGATGCAATCCTTGGGCAAGTGCCGCAAACGGGAGCGAATAAGCTCACAGGTAATGGCAATCGGCACAGTGACCAATACCAGACCGGCACCGTCGAGGATAGCATCGGCATTATCCCAATCATCTTTATCGAGCAGATGCACTGGATAGCCGGAGAGTGTCAGCATCTGGGCAAACAGGGTACCCAACTGGCCACGGCCGCCAATGATCACCACCTTGTTGATATCCGGGTTCACCTGCTTGAAACCCACATCCTTCTCGTTGAGATAGGATTCCCGCATCAGACGCCTGAGCACATCCTCTATCAACTGCGGCGATACCCCCAGACTTTCGGCTTCTACGCGGCGCTTGGCCAACATGGCGGCCTCCCGCTGCGGTGCATAGATGGGCAGGCCGGCATTGTGTTTGACCGCGCCGACCTGGGCCACCAGATCCAGCCGCTGACGCAGCAACTTGAGTAACTCTTGGTCGACGCCGTCAATCAGTCCGCGTAACTTTTCCAGCTCTGCCGTGGTTTTCTCACTCATCTCAAATCTTCCGTCAGCCATTTGCCACCCTGAGCATATCAAAGCGAGTGGGTAAAATAGAACTCAGTTGCGCTGCCCCTTGCCTGAGCAGTTGCTCCGTATCCTGCCAATCTATGCAGGCATCTGTGACCGAAACCCCATAATCAAGCTCGGCAAGCGGCTTGTCACAGGCCTGACTACCGGCAAACAGATGGCTTTCCAACATCAAACCTATGATGGAGCGATTGCCCGCCGCTATCTGGTCAAATACATCCCGGCACACAGGCAGTTGCCGCCGATGATCTTTATTGGAGTTGCCATGACTACAGTCGATAATCAGTCTGGCATTGAGCCCGGCACCATGCAGCTGCCGTTCACACTCAGCCACCGAATCGGCGTCATAGTTGGGGCCAGCACCACCCCGCAGGATCACATGCCCATCCGGGTTACCGGCGGTTTGCAGCAAAGCCACCTGCCCTTGTTGATTGATCCCCATGAATCTGTGACTGCTGGCCGCCGACTTGAGGGCGTTAATGGCCACCCCCAGATTGCCATCCGTACCGTTTTTAAATCCTACCGGCATGGAAAGCCCGGAGGCCATCTCCCTGTGGGTTTGTGACTCTGTGGTTCTGGCGCCTATGGCTGACCAGGTCACCAGCTCGGAAATATATTGCGGACTTATGGGATCCAGCGCTTCAGTGGCAACCGGCAACTCGAGTTCGGCCAGAAACAGCATCAACTCCCGCGCCATCCGCAACCCTTTTTCAATATTGAAGGACTCATCCATATCGGGATCATTGATCATCCCTTTCCAGCCCACAGTCGTTCGGGGCTTTTCAAAATAGACCCGCATCAGGATAAAAAACTGATCCTTGAGCTCGTCATGGAGCTTTTTCAGTTTCAGGGCATATTCCTTGGCCGACTCAATATCGTGAATAGAGCAAGGGCCGGTAACGACCAACACCCGGTTGTCACGCTTGTGAACTATGTCAGAAACCGTCTTGCGAGCGCTGAGAATATAGCGATAGCCGTGATCAGAAAGTGGCAACTGCTGCTTGAGTTCTTCGGGAGTGATGAGGACTTGTTCGGCACTGATGTGCACATTCTCTATGTTACTGGACTGCATTCTGATCACCTGAAATTATTTTGTGCGGCATACCTGAACGCATCACTGTAGCGGTACACCATTACGGCATTACACTATGCCGAGACTGAAGCGGGAGATCAAGGGCGAAATCGGAAAAATTTTCATCTTTATTGCAAAGGAAACAGCAAACGGTTTCAGTTTGTGTTCTGTCTAGGTTTAAATGCCAAGCCTGGCTCACTTGTGGTAACCAACAAAATCGCCAAATCATCAAGCCATGAGGATGACAAAAAGTAAAAATCCACCTTGCTTGGAGGTTTCTTTATCCTGTGTTTGTTGTACCTTCTCGCCAAAGAGAGGCCAGATAAACAAATGCTATTCTCACAAAGCAGAGAAGTCATCGCTCTATCCAGGTTTCAAACAGTACAAAAGACAGTGTAAATGGCATGTCACTCAGCGGAAAGAACAGCAGGTAAGTGTCTGGATTATTGGTGACAATTCAATGCTGAACTTTAATCCACTTACTTCAGCCATTGCAGGTACATCTATTCGATTCCAGTTCGTCAGATCCGTGAGCTATTTTCCATATTACTCCTTTCCCACCTCAAGATGCGCTCCCTCGCCGTACAGCCAATGGCGTCCATGACCGGGCTTAAAGAGGGCTTACAATGGCATCCTACCAACACCAACTGAACTGAACTGAAACGAGTTGGTCACTACAGCCTGACGCACAAAGAAAAGGCGCGTCCTAAGACGCGCCCTATTTACTGCTGTCAGCCATCCCGCTGAGTTGTGCTCCCTGCACCTTCCATGCGTATGAATTTCTTCCTGTGGACACCTTGTCTCAGTGATGACAGCTTCCAAGCCATCTTTTCATCCCTGCTTACAACCATCCTGGTGTCTGCTCAATTCCCTTGAGCCTCCTTGTGGCCTCCTGGCACTCATCTTCCATGTTTGCCCATCCACGAGCGGTGTCGTCCATGAGTTGGGTTTTCCCTTAACCCAAAGGCTGGCATCCCTGAGCCTGTCCTCTACTTCATCCTGAACACTTTCCTTAGCAGACCTTCCTGTCTCAAATGGCCTTTCCTGGCGCGGCAATTTCCTTATTACCGGAAAAAATCTCCTGTGGATCCATCCTGGTGTCTGCTTTCCCTGCGAGCCGTTTCCTTGGCTTTAACTTCCCTGCAATGGTTTCAAGACGTCCTGTCTTGATTGTCATCCATGATTAAAATCCATTTATCAGGCTTCCTTGCAGCTCATCCTTGAATAGGCCTTTCCAAAACGTATCATCCTGACACTTGCCCTTCCTTGGCTGCCACCTTAAACTCCTTGGCGTTGCTTTCCTTGCTGCTCCCTCTTCCTTGGAAGCTCTGTCAAAGCATCCTGCCCTGACCACAACTTAAGTGTACCCAAAGACCCCTATTTGAGATGGTCGATTTTAGAACAGGCTGGGAACAACAAATATTCAGCAGTCACTAATATAAGTCTAATCTCTTGTTTATTAAAAATATTTAATTATTCACCAGTAAGAACAGCCAATAAGGCTTATGTTTATCGCACAGCTTTGTGAGACATGTCTCACATTAGGACTGGTAAATAACCAAAAACACTCAGAAACGACGTTTGCCACTGACAAACTGGGCCAACATGACCCAGTCAGCCATCAAGCTATAGACTGGGTATTGAAAGGTCGCCGGCTTATTGTGTTCAAAACCAAAGTGACCAATCCAAGCAAAGCCATAACCCACCACAGGCAGAGCCAAGAGCCATACAAATTGTCCACTAAGCAAGCTGAATAACAGAAAAAGCAATACCAGGGTCGAACCTAAATAATGCAAACCTCGGCATACGGGATCGGAATGCTGCGACAGGTAGAAAGGATAAAACTCAGCAAAACTCTTGTACTTTTGCTCCATGCTTAACTCCTGTTATTGGTAGACGTCATCATCAGTGTGACTGTGGTAAAAGAGCAACTCTCCTGTTAACAACCCTATATTGAGCTCAACCACAGGTACAAAGCCTTGCTCTCGAAACAGATGAGAATGACCATCCTCGGTCACAAAGACCCCAACTCCTTCCAGCTCCGGCTGCTCATCACACCAACCCAATACCGCCTGGACGAGCAACTTGCCATACCCCTTGTGTTGCTCGGTTAACGCTACTGCGATAAATTGAATAACGCCGTACTCTGTCGCCGGCAGGTGCTCCAGAATTGAATTTTCCTTCTGCATCAACTTCTGCGTCGCCTGCCAGCCCGTCCCCAGCAGCATTTTCAAACGCCAATGCCAATAGCGCCCTTCGCCTTGGGGAAGTGATGAGGTAACCACGCAGGCAACCCCAATCAAGCGCTCAGCGTCGAACAAACCAATAAGGGGCTGCTCCTGTTGCCAAAGTTCATTGAGCTCTTCACGAATTGCGGCCCTGAGCTTTTGTTCATATTCGGCGGCATTGGCAGCCGGCAAGGTCTGCAGAAAAAACGCATCATCGTGATAGGCGTTATAAAGAATTGATGCGGCCAAGCGTAAATCTTCTGCCGTCAGGTAAACGGCACGCAGGGAATCAGAAGTCTGAGTTTCCATTTGTTGTTGTCCTTGTCAGCCAAAAGGGCACTTTCCAATTTAACAATATTGGATCAGAGTACAACATCTTGCTTACCAACTATCACCACAGTTTCTGCCGGCAGCGTATCTATTCAAATTATAGATGGGATTAACTAAGCTCTTGACCTACAACCTTGCATCCAAGCCTTTAGGCGCTCCTGGTGCACAAGCGCCCCCTCCTCAATTTAAAGAAATGGATCTGCTGTTCAATTGATATAAGCTAAGGAAGCAATAATACTTACTTTTTTTATGAAGGCTTGTTCGCCCATCACTCATCACTTGGCAATATGCCGGGATTTCAGGAGGTCAGAATATGGATACCACCCACACAGACTTGGCCCATTTGTTTGAGCAATTGGGACTCCCCAGCGGCAGCAAGGCGATAGAAGGCTTTATCGACGCACATTCTATCCCCGAGGGAGTCAAACTGGTGGATGCACCATTCTGGAATGATGCACAACGCACTTTTTTAACAGAGGCTCTGGCCGAGGACGCCCAATGGTCAGATACCATAGATCATTTGGACGCCCAGCTCAGGCGTTGATTGAAATGAGTTTGAATTACAGCTGCGCGTAAGCCTTATCGCCCCAGCCTATCAGCTGTTGATCGCGAAACACCAAGGGGGTGCACTCATCCTTGGTGGTCTTACCATCACTGTGTCTGTGGCGGGTACGATAAAAGAGCACCTGTACTTGCTGATCATTGGAGAGAAAGGCTTCATTAAAGTCGGCCTGCCCCATGAGCTGCTGCACCTGTTGCTGATCCATCCCCAGGTTCAACTTGGCCAGTTGTTGCTGATTTTGCTGTTGTTGTAATTGCCAGGATTCCCTTTCATCCCAGTTGGCTTCGTGATCACCGACATTGACCACACAAGCACTAAGCCCTAAGCTTGCAATCCCCACTAGTGGCAGTAATAACTTATTCATTGTCACTCCTTGTTATATTTATCAAATGTTGACTTTTGTTAAGCAAATGCAGCAAACGCAATGCAACATGTGGGCCAATAAATAATTTAATAAATATCAAAAAGATAAAAACAAACGCCAGCTGCACTATGTAGCTATTGGCGAAAATGTGAGGTTTTTTACCAAGATGTCCACTCCACTGGAACAGGTCATGGCCGCAGCTGCGGCAGTAGCCCAAAGCGGCCATACTCCCTCTCTGGCATTGATTAAGGCAAGACTCGGCAATAAGTTACCAATGCCCGTGCTGGTTGAAGGACTGCTGCGCTTCAAGTCCCTGCCTGAGAGTGAACGGGAAAAAATGTCTCAAAGCCAACCTCAACAGGATGAAACTGCACCACAGCAAGCAGTGCCCACAGTAGAAGTTCTTCAGCAGGAAATCAGCTGGCTACGCCAGGAACAACAACAACTGAAACAAGAATTCGCGGACTTGCAACAAAGGCTCGCCAAGCTTGAGGAGCAGCAATAATGTTTGTCTGCGAACTCAGGTTTGAATGCTTTGCCAACACCACGATCAGCGCCGCAGAAAAAGCCATCAACACCCTGCTTGAAGCCTGGCGAGCCAATGGTCAGGTATTGGGGAGGGAATTTGCGGTGGCCTTTAGAGACGGGGAGTTCAGAGTCAGGCTGCTGCTGCCGGAAGAAACCAGTCTGGCCAACAGGCATAACAGTCCCTGGGCCAAACAGGCGTTGCAACAGTTAACCGAGGCCAAATTGCTGGCCCCCAAGGAAAAGCTCATAGGTCAGGATATCAATTCCGAGGTCAGCACCCTGGAGCCCCCAAGTTGGCAGCTGCTTTATACCAGCTATGTGCATATGTGCTCGCCACTGCGCAGCGGCGATAACTTGCTACCCATTCCCCTCTACCGTATTCCCGCGACCTTCAACGGCGATCACAAGCGGGTGATCCGTTGGCAAACCGAGTGGCAAGCCTGTGATGAACTGCAGATGGCCGCAGCAACCAAGGCCGAATTTGCCGCCCTTGAGGAGCTTTCCTGCCCGGACAGCGATCTGTTTCGCCGCGGCTGGGATTTGCGTGGCCGTATCGAATATTTGACCAAAATTCCTACCTATTACTACCTTTACCGGGTCGGGGGAGAGAGTAAACAAGCCGAATTAACTCGTCCCTGCCCCCGCTGCGGCAACCCGGATTGGCGCCAACCCAGCCCGTTACTGGATCTATTTCATTTCCGCTGTGACAACTGCCGGATAGTCTCCAACCTCTCCTGGGATCATCAATAAACTGGGACAATCAATAGCCTAGGATCATCAATAGCAGTGATCATCAATCAATAGTGACTGTGGCAACCCCGACTGTCAGCGGCGGGAAAACAGGTGTTGCCACATAAGCTTCATTCGCGCCCAGAGACCGGGATGGTCGACATCCGCCATGGCCGGCTCCACTGGCTCGACCGCCGGCGCCACTCTGGGGCGCAGCATAACAAGAAACTCTTCCAGGCTGTCTGCCAGCTTCTTTGAGGGAAGCTCACCCGGGACCTCACGCCAGACAGCACCGGTTTCATTATCCACGCAGATCATCTCATCACCTTGCCCCAATAGACCGATAAACCAGGTCGGTGGCTGTTTGAGCTTGCGTTTCATCATCAAATGCCCAATCAGATTCTGCTGCAGAAACTCAAAATCATCCTGACTCCAGGGCTGCAATAGTTCCCCTTCGCCGAAATCGGCTTCAAACAACAGATGCGCGGCAAAAAACTGCCCATAAAACTCGTCGATATCGGCATGCAGCGGCAACTCCAGCGCATGACTGACATTGGCAAAACTGCCTGGCTGTTCACGGCGAATAGTCTGCCACAGTAGTGGATCTTCGCCATCCTCCTGCAGCAAGCAGGGCGAGGCTTCTCCCCTGGCATAATATCTGGGGCCTTCCCCCAGACTCGACTGGTAACTTTGATGATAACGGCTGAGAAATTGCTCCAACGCCTGGGCACAAGACACTTATCGCACTTCCAAATTCAGGTATAATGGTAACCTATTTTGACACGGAAACCCGCTTGATGACACAGAATCACGACCCTTACCGGAACGCTGAAGCCTTATCTGGCCTGACACTGGGTCAGCAGACAGATTATCAAGAGCATTACGCCCCAGAGCTGTTGCAGGGAGTGCCCCGCAAACTCAACCGTGATGCAATCAACCTGAGTGCACCTCTGCCGTTTCAGGGGGCCGATATCTGGACCGGCTATGAGCTCTCCTGGCTCAATGCCAAGGGCAAGCCCATGGTAGCCATCGCCGAGTTCCAGCTGGATCTCAACAGTGAGCATTTAATTGAGTCCAAATCATTCAAGCTCTATCTGAACAGTTTCAATCAAACTCGCTTTGACAGTACTGAAGCCGTCGAGCAGACCCTGACCCAAGATCTGAGCCGCTGTGCCAATGGCGAGGTAAAAGTCAGAGTGATTGAGCCCAAGCACTTCA
This sequence comes from Shewanella sp. ECSMB14102, assembly GCF_000813075.1. Lineage (NCBI taxonomy): Bacteria > Pseudomonadati > Pseudomonadota > Gammaproteobacteria > Alteromonadales > Shewanellaceae > Shewanella > Shewanella sp. ECSMB14102. Next base: position 43,118 of record NZ_JWGX01000022.1, on the reverse strand, counting down.
ACAGCCAGAGAGTTGTTGAGCTGCCGGGGCACTGCATTGACGATCTGGATATTGAAGTCAACGTCTATGAGTTCAACCCCAAATGGCTCGAAGAAAGCACAGACGACAAGCAGATAGTCGCCGAGACCTTGAACTCCAACCTGCTTAAGTCCAACTGTTTGATCACCTCACAGCCTGATTGGGGCAGCGTGATGATCCGCTACCAGGGCCCCAAGATAGACAGGGAAAAACTGCTGCGTTATCTGATCTCTTTCCGCCAGCATAACGAGTTCCACGAACAGTGTGTGGAGCGGATATTCACCGATCTGAAGCGTTTCTGCCATTGCAGTAAATTGACCGTCTACGCCCGCTACACCCGCAGAGGTGGATTGGACATCAACCCTTTCCGCAGTGACTTTGAGCACGTGCCGGAAAGCCAACGCCTGGCTAGACAGTAATCGAACATAAAGCGGCTTTAAGGCCGCTTTTTCATTCTTGCGCGTTACCTATTTCAGAGTGCTACTGGCCAAGGTGCCACTGCAATTGCCAGTTGATGGCTGCAGGCGCCCCAAGGGTCAGGGCCAATCGATAACCCGGCTCCATATGGCCAAGCCAACTCTGCCATCGGGTGTTTTCCTTAGGCTTTAACAAAAGCCCGCGGCGCATCGAAACAATCTCGGCAGGCCGCTCGGCCGAGCATGCTTCCCCGGAACTCAAGTCGAACGCAAACCCATCAAGCGGCTGCGCCAACCCCTTGCCGGTCGCCTTGATATAAGACTCTTTCAAGGCCCAGAGGTCGAAAAACGCCTCTCGCCGCGCGGCATCATCCAGATTTCGTAACTGCTGCAGCTCAAAAGGCGCAAAATAGTGGCGCATCACAGTATCGATAGCCGTGCGCATCCGTAAACGCTCTATATCGACGCCAAGTTGCAACTCAGGAGAAGGATGTTTCAGCAATGCCAACAGCAGCCAATCACCGCTGTGACTGAGGTTAAAATGCAGCTGAGTCTGTTGAAACTGCTCATCACAAAGGCGCGGCTTACCCTGGGGACCATAATCGAAACACCACTCCCGGGCTGCAAGCGGCGCTTGAGTACTCAGGGTCTTTCTCAGCAAGGCGCGGCTTGTTATTGCCCGTTGCTTTACCTCTTTATGGCTTATTCGGGCAAACTTTTCCCGCTCGGCCGGCGCTAGGCACAGCGCCAGATCTTTGAGTTTTAAAGGCTCACTGGGGCTTAAGGGATACAAAAAGAGCTGAACGGCGTTGATGGGAGGCTCCAAAAAAACCAAGGGGGAGTAGGCTATTTTGCCCTGGCCTCCCCCTCGGTCTCAAGTGCTAATCATTCATGTTTTGCTGATTCATTTTATCGACATAGGCTCTCGCCTCTTCCCGCTCTCTTTCCCGCTGCTGGGCGGTTGTACAGCGGCGGTTGGGAATATTGCTGCCGGTGACCCTAACCCGATCGCAGCGGTATCCCTGTTCATCGAGTCTTTGTTGACGGGCCGCGTCCTCTGGCGACAACTCGGCGGTCGTGGCACTGGTACCACTGCAACCGGCGCCGAGTACTGTAAACAAGGCCGCACTCGCCATTCCCAATAGATTATTTTTTGTTAAATACACCTGACACTCTCCATTTCTGTTGCTGATGCCAGTTCATCCAGCTGCCCTAAAGGCAGATACCCAGGTTGTAACATAAGCTGCAATATAAGCGGCAACAGATCACAGGGGATTAGGGATAAATAGGTATCAGATATCCATTTTTACAGCACAAAAAACCAAAACAACCAAGTTATATCAATTTAAAAACAAATCAACAACAAGTCATTCCGGACTCATTTGCGAGTAAGAGCCTTAAAACAAAAGCAGGATTTTCAGTCCCAGATGATTGTATCGAGTGGCAGGCACTGGTAATCTGCTTCACCTGTTACTGAAATAACAGCCTGACGCTCAGTATTGTGGAAGTTTGCAACCATAGCAGACAGGCGAGAAAGGAAGCCCAAGGGCCCAGTCCCAGCTGATTATGAAGCAAACTCAAACCGGAAAACGGCGCCATCGCAATGCCACCACCACCCCGGAAATGCGCCGCTTTATCCAGGAGTCGGAGCTCAATGTCAGCCAACTGGCACGGTTACTGAATATCAGTGAAGCAACCGTTCGCAAGTGGCGTAAACGCGAGTCGACCCAGGATCAATCCCATACCCCGCATCATCTGAATACTACCCTGAGCGATATTCAGGAATATGTGGTTGTCGGACTGCGTTGGCAGCTCAAGCTGCCATTGGACAGACTGTTGCAAGTCACCCAAGAGTTTATCAATCCCCATGTTTCGCGCTCCGGGCTGGCCCGCTGTCTGAAACGCCACGGCGCGTCCCGGCTCGACAATATTGATGCTGCGCACTCGCTGCCGCCGAAACACTTCAATAAGCTGCCGGTCTACAGCGGCAGCAAGATGCAAACCTACACCCTCAACAGCCAAACGCTCGCCGATGCGTTGATGCTGCCCAGTACCGATGAACACACTGTGGTTCAGGTCGAAGCCATGAGTATTCCCATTGGCCAACAGACCCATTCGGTACTCATAGGGATGGATCCCGTCAGCGGCTGGGTCTATGTCGACATCTATCAGGATGACGACACCCACGCCGCCGACCGCTACATAGCCTACGTCCTCAAGCGTGCCCCGTTTGCACTGCGCCGCTTGCTGGTACGCAACTATCATATTTTCCAATCCAGGTTTCCCGCTGCCGCCAAGGCAGGGCGCAAACCCAGGCCGCAACTTGCAGCCACCAATGGAGATGCTCAATGAGCCAAGCACAAGCCTCTCAGATAGACAAACGCCTCAACAAAAGGCTGAAAGACACGCCGATTGCCATAGTCGGCATGGCGAGCCTGTTTGCCGGCAGTCGTTATCTGAACCAGTTTTGGGATCTGATCTGCGACAAGATAGATGCCATCACCCAAGTGCCCGCCGACCGCTGGCAAGTGGCAGACTATTTTGACCCCGACAAGAAAGCCGCCGACAAGAGTTACTGCAAGCGCGGCGGCTTTATCCCGGAAGTGGATTTCAACCCCATGGAGTTTGGTCTGCCGCCCAATATCCTCGAACTGACCGACACCTCGCAGCTGCTGTCACTGGTGGTAGCCAAAGAGGTGTTGGAGGATGCAGGTATTCATGAAGGCTCGGACTATGATCGCGACCGCATCGGCATCACCTTGGGGATTGGCGGTGGCCAGAAGATCAGCCAAAGCCTCAATGCCAGGCTGCAATACCCTGTGCTGAAAAAGGTGTTCCGCGAGAGTGGCGTCAGTGAGCAGGACAGCGAAATGCTGATCCGCAAGTTTCAGGACCAATATATTCACTGGGAGGAAAACTCCTTCCCTGGGTCGCTCGGCAATGTTATCGCCGGTCGGATTGCCAACCGTTTCGATCTTGGCGGCATGAACTGTGTGGTCGACGCCGCCTGTGCCGGCTCTCTGGCGGCAATGCGTATGGCGCTCACCGAGCTGACCGAAGGCCGCAGCGATATGATGCTCACCGGAGGCGTCTGCACCGACAACTCTGCCTATATGTACATGAGCTTCTCCAAGACCCCGGCCTTTACCAGCGACGAGCAGATAAAGCCGTTCGACGCCGACTCCCGCGGCATGATGATAGGCGAAGGCATAGGCATGGTGGCGCTGAAACGCCTGGAGGATGCCGAGCGCGACGGTGACCGCATCTATGCGGTGATCAAAGGGGTTGGCGCCTCCAGCGACGGCAAGTTCAAGAGCATTTACGCACCGCGCCCCGAAGGCCAGGCCAAGGCGCTGCAGCGGGCCTATGATGATGCCGGGTTCCCGCCCCATACTCTGGGCCTGATGGAAGCCCACGGCACAGGTACCGCCGCCGGTGATGTGGCCGAATTCAGCGGCCTCAACGCCGTAATGAGCCAGGATAATCCTGAGCTGCAGCACATTGCGCTGGGTTCAATCAAGTCCCAGGTGGGCCATACCAAGTCGACCGCTGGCACCGCCGGGGTGATCAAGGCGGCTTTGGCGCTGCATCACAAGGTGTTGCCGCCCACCATCAATGTGAAGCAGCCCAACCCCAAGATGGCAGTGGAGCAATCGCCCTTCTATCTCAACACTCAAACCCGCCCCTGGATGCCAAGAACCGACGGTACGCCAAGGCGCGCCGCCGTCAGCTCCTTTGGCTTTGGTGGCACCAACTTCCACCTGGTATTGGAAGAGCACAGCCCCGAATTACCCAAGCAACCCGCTCGCCTGAGACGCACGCCTTTGCCGCTGCTTTTCTGCGCGCCGGACAAACCTACGCTGGAGCAAGAGATAAGCGCTCTGCTCAAGACGCTGGAGTCAGATGCCCATGACGACCTTGAAACCCTGTGCGCGCCCTATCGCCTCGGCAGCCAGACACAGGTACAAGGCCCAAGGCTGGGACTGCTTGCCTGCGACACCATAGAGCTGCAGCATAAGTTGCAACTGGCCTTGAACAAGCTGCAAAGCACGGCTGAAGAACAGCCGCGAACCCGTTGGCAACAGCAGGGAGTCGAGTACCGCAGCGCGCCTTTGACTGAGGCCAAGACCGCCGCCCTGTTTGCCGGTCAAGGCAGTCAGTATCTACAGATGGGCTCTGGGCTAACCCAGCTCTATCCCGAGCTTCGCGCCGAATTTGCCGCCGCCGACCGTGAGTTTTCCCGCCAGGGCATAGCCGACAAGTACGGCATGGGCCCCTTGTCGGCGCGGGTGTTCCCGATAGCCAAATTCTCGCCCCAGGCCAGCAAAGAGGATGAACTGGCACTGGCCAATACCCGCTTTGCCCAAAGCGCCATCGGCGCCCTCGGCATGGGGCAGTTTACTCTGCTTTGCCAGGCCGGATTCCAGGCGGATATGCTGGCCGGTCACAGCTTTGGTGAGCTGTCGGCACTGCGCGCCGCTGGTGCCTTGAGCCGTGAGAGCTATTACACGCTGGCCTTCGCCCGAGGCGATGCCATGGCCAGTGTCCCCGAAGATAAAGATCCGGGCGCCATGAGCGCCGTTATCCTGCCTTCAGCCGCTGAGCGCAATACTCTCGAGCAACTGTTGCAGACTGAACCCGAGGTGCAGATAGCCAATATCAACAGCCCGGTTCAGCTTGTGATTGCCGGCGCGAGTGAAGCGGTAGCCCGGCTCAACCTCAAACTGAACGAGGCAGGTTTGCGCGCCATAGCGCTGCCGGTATCCGGTGCCTTCCACACTCCGCTGGTGGCCCATGCGCAGCAACCCTTTGCCGAGGCGATTGCCCGCCAGGGCTTGAGCGATGCGAAAACGCCTCTGTATGTCAATGCCACAGGTGACAAGCTGGCACAGGATGCCGAAAGCCTCAGAGCCAACCTGGAGCAGCATATGCTCAAGCAGGTGCGCTTCAGTGAGCAGATAGAGAGCATGTACCGGGACGGCGCCAGAATATTTGTCGAGTTTGGCCCGAAAAACACCCTGGCCAGGTTGGCGCAAACCACCTTGGGCGATCGCGCCGCCGAATGCCTGTTCCTGTCGCTGGACAGCCCAAGCTGTATCGATTCACTGGCCGCCGACACTGAGCTGAAGCAAGCCCTGCTCAGCCTGGCATTGGCGGGCCTGCCTCTGACAGATCCCGATGCCTATCGCGCCGTACAAACCCAGGCCAAACACAAAGCCTCACCGATGACTATCAAGCTCGGTGCCAGTAACTATATCAGCCCGGCGACCGCCCAGAAGATGGCGGCCTCACTCAAAGAGGGCCGGATCAGTCAACAGACAAAAATAGTCGAGAAAGTCGTGGAAAAAATCGTCGAGATCCCAGTTGCGGCCGCAAGCCAAAACCCGAGTCAACCGAGCCAAGCTACAGCGCCACAAGCTGCAAACGGCCTCCCAGCAAACAGCGGCAGCGGATTACAGCAGTTTTTCAGCGCCCAGCAACAGTTGGCCGAGCTGCATCAGCAGTTTCTGAATATCCCACTGCAATATGGCAACAGTGTGCAGCAACTGCTCACAGAGCAAGTAAAACTGGCAACGGCAGGTAAAGCGATTCCTGACAGCCTCAACCAGACCCTGGCCATGTTCCACCAGCACCAGGCCGAGACGTTGAAGATCCACAACGACTTTATTCAGTCGCAAAATCTCGGCGCCCAGCAGTTGTTGCAACAACTTCAGGGCGGTGCTGTGTTGACCAATGCTGTGTTGACCAAGATAGAGCAAACCCAAGCAGTGTCAGTGCCAGTCCAGGCCGCAGCGCCTATAACTCACGCCGCAGCGCCAGTCAAAGCCGCAAGCACGCAACAGCAACCCAGCCAGGTGCTACAGAGCCGGCCTCAAGCCCCTGTCCCTGTCCCAACCATAGCCGTAACCACTGCCAAGCCAAGCACAGGTGTCGAAGAGCTGATGCTGCAAGTGGTGGCAGATAAGACAGGCTACCCCACGGAAATGCTCGAGCTAGGGATGGATATGGAAGCCGATCTCGGTATCGACTCCATCAAGCGGGTGGAAATTCTCGGCACAATGCAGGATGCCTTGCCTGAGCTGCCACAATTGGATGCCGCCACCTTGAGTGAATGCCGCACTCTGGGACAGATCGTCGATTATCTGCAGCAAAGCGCCGGTGTGGATTCCAGTGTGCAACCCGAGCCAATTCAGCCGAGCCCAGCCCTGTCAAACACGGCTCAATCAAACACAGCTAGTGATGTGACGGCACTGATGCTGCAGGTGGTGGCCGACAAGACAGGCTACCCGGCCGAAATGCTCGAGCTGGGGATGGATATGGAGGCCGATCTTGGTATCGACTCCATCAAGCGGGTGGAAATTCTCGGCACAGTGCAGGATGCCTTGCCTGAGCTGCCACAATTGGATGCCGCCACCTTGAGTGAATGCCGCACCCTGGGACAGATCGTCGATTATCTGCAGCAAAGCGCCGGTGTGGATTCCAGTGTGCAACCCGAGCCAATTCAGCCGAGCCCAGCCCTGTCAAACACGGCTCAATCAAACACAGCTAGTGATGTGACGGCACTGATGCTGCAGGTGGTGGCCGACAAGACCGGCTACCCGACCGAAATGCTCGAGCTGGGGATGGATATGGAAGCCGATCTTGGTATCGATTCCATCAAACGGGTGGAGATCTTGGGCACAGTACAAGATGAATTGCCTGAGCTGCCGCCGCTGGACGCCGCCACCTTGAGTGAATGCCGCACCCTGGGGCAAATTGTCGACTATCTGCAGCAAAGCGCCGGAGTGAATTCAAGCGTTCAGCCAAGCCCGATTCAATCAAACACGGCTAGCGATGTCACGGCACTGATGCTGCAAGTGGTGGCCGACAAGACCGGCTACCCTGCCGAAATGCTCGAGCTGGGGATGGATATGGAGGCCGATCTCGGTATCGATTCCATCAAACGGGTGGAGATTCTCGGCACAGTGCAGGACCAATTGCCTGAGCTGCCGCCTCTGGATGCCGCCACCTTAAGCGAATGCCGCACCCTGGGGCAGATAGTCGATTATCTGCAGCAAAGCGCCGGAGTGGATTCAAGCGCGCAGCCTGAGCCAGTTTCAAATCAGAGTGATATCACGGCAATCATGCTGCAGGTAGTGGCGGACAAGACCGGCTACCCGGCCGAAATGCTCGAACTGGGGATGGATATGGAGGCCGATCTCGGTATCGATTCCATCAAGCGGGTGGAAATTCTCGGTACAGTGCAAGACCAATTGCCAGAGCTGCCACAGCTGGACGCCGCAAGCTTAAGCGAATGCCGCACCCTGGGGCAGATCATAGATTGTTTTGCCGGTTCAAACGCTGAGCATGCAGCCGAGCCGCTAACCCAAACCGATGAGACGCCAAACACTCAGCCGAGTGTGGCCTTGCCGCCCCATGCGGGAGTCAGCCTAAAAAAGCTGCCGGCGGCAGATAGATTCTCAGGCGCAAGCGCCGAGGCTCTGTTTGCCGCGAACAGCTGTGCGCTGCTGCTCGATGACGGCCACAACGCCGGTGTCCTGGCCAAGAAACTGACAGACAGTGGCATCAATGTCACTCTGGTGCGCCCGGCGGCAACCGATTCGCAATCGGCGCTGGATAGCAAGCTGCCAATCCTGACTCTGGCCAGCAATGATGATGCCGGAGTCGAGGCGCTCATCGCCGGGCTCGAACAGCAAGTGGCCATCTATATCCATCTGCAGCCACAACTGCCGCGGGAACAACTCGAAGAGTTGATGCCGCTCAACATCACGGCCAAGACTCAGGTACAACTGAGCTTCCTGTTCGCCAAGCATTTGAGCCCAGCCTGGCAAACGCCGACAAAAGGCCGCCGCGCCTTTATCACTGTGGCGCGTATGGATGGTCAGCTGGGTTTCAGCGGTCAGCCCTGTGAACTGAATCAGAGCGCCCTGTTTGGCTTAACCAAGACCCTGGCGCAGGAATGGCCTCAGGTGCATTGCCGCGCGTTGGATCTTGCTCCTGAGCTTGATGCCTCGGCGCTGGCCTCGCAAGTCATGGATGCGCTCTACAGCCCGAGCCAGGATCCGTTGGAGTGGGGCAAAAGCGCCGCCGGTAGAGTGACCCTGGTAGCGACTTCGGCCGATGACCAGAATGCTGCCGATACAAGCCTGGCGCCATGCAGACTCGATAGTTCAGATAAAATACTGGTGACCGGGGGCGCAAAAGGCGTCACCCTGGACTGTGCCCTGGCGCTGGCCCGCCAAAGTGGCAGTCACTTTATTCTCGCCGGTCGCAGCAAGGCCTTGGCATTGGAAGCATTCCCCGATTGGGCCAAGGGGCTTGAGAGCGGTCAGCTAAAAGCAGCCGCAATCACCGCGCTATTGGCCAAGGGGCAAAAGCCCTCGCCCAAGGAAGTGGAAGCCCTGATAAAACCTCTGGTCAACGCGCTTGAGATACACGCAGCGCTCAAGCGCTTTGAGGCCATAGGTGCCAGCGCCGAATACCTGAGCCTGGATGTCAGTAACCCGGATGCGGTCGCGTCCACACTGGCGCCCACTCAAGCATTGGCGCCTATCAGCGGGCTGATTCACGGCGCCGGGGTGTTGGCCGATAAACACATCGCCGACAAGACCCTCGCCGAACTCGAATTGGTTACAGGCACTAAAGTTGGCGGCCTCTCCGCCTTGCTCAGTACCTTGGCGCCAAACAAAAAGGCCGCCGAGCACTTAAAACTGTTGGCGCTGTTTTCCTCCGCCGCCGGTTTCTACGGCAACACAGGCCAGAGCGACTACGCCATGGCCAATGAAATTCTCAATAAAACCGCTCATCGGCTGCATCATGAGTTGCCAACCACCCGAGTGATCAGTTTCAACTGGGGCCCCTGGGATGGCGGCATGGTCAATGCTGCGCTGAAGCAGATGTTTGAGTCCCGCGGCGTCTATGTGATCCCAAGAGAAGCCGGTGCCAAGCTGTTTGCCGAGGCGATTCTGGCCCGCTCGGAGCCGCAGCTGTTGATTGGCTCCAGCATGCAAGGCCCGGGTGGTAAACAAGGCCTGAACCACACAGATGCGCCAGAGGCCCAAGCTAGCCCGCAAACCCTGAGTCGCAGCATCAAGCGCCAGGAGCTGGCGCTGCTGAAAGATCACTGCATAGGCGGCAATCCGGTATGGCCGACTGTCTGCGCACTCCAGTGGATGCTGCAAAGTGCCCAGAGCCTCTTTGGCGGCGATTGGCGCGCCGTGGACTATAAGCTGCTCAAAGGCGTGGTGTTTGACAGTGATGAAAAGCGATTGCAGCTCAGCCTGACTCTGGGAGCCGACGGCGAGCTGCAGGCGAGCATCAGCTGTGATGAGCGGCCTCAGTATCAGGCGACGCTGCTGCCTTTAATGCAGCAGCCGTTAATGCCACAGCCCGCCAGTCAGCCACTGGCACATGTTTCTATGCCCGAAACAGGTGAAAGTGAGCTCCAAGTGCGTCAAGGCAGTGAGTTTTATCACAGCGGCACCCTGTTCCATGGCCCACAGCTACAGGCCATTACTGAGGTGCTGCAGTTTGACGACCAAGGGCTTAGCTGCCGATACCGGCTACCGGATGCCGCATCGAGCGAAGATCGCGCCCTGATCCAGCAAGACGCACTGCTGCAGGCCATGTTGGTCTGGGCCCGGCTCAAATACGATGCCGCCAGCCTGCCCTCTTCCCTGGCGGCGCTCTGGCAAAACGCCCTGCTACCTGAAAATGACACCGGCCTTATTCGCCTGCAGGTGACCAAGCACTCCAGCCGTCAGCTCAGCGCCGATCTGGCCCTGTTCAACGCCGAGGGCCAACTGCAAACCGGGCTGGAAAATGCCAAGGTCACCATTAGCAAGGGGCTCAATGCCGCCTTTGAACCGGCCAAGGCCGCCACAGGTAATAGAGAAAGGCCTTGAGCAAAGCGATAGGCCCTATGCCTCACATTGGAGTAAAGCCAGCTGAGTCCGCGGCCGAAAAGCCGCTGCGGCTGGCGCTGTGCCTGGTAGAAGAGGAGCAAAGCCTGGCGCCCAAGCTTAGGGCTGCCTTGCGCACTATCGCGTTTGATAGCAATCAGGTTCCCGACTGGCCTTGGCTGGTGGCCGAGGTCAAGGCCGGGGCAAGCCTGAGCCTGGTGCTGCCATCAAAGCAGCGGCTATTGCTGCTAAGCGCAGTCGATGCGGCGCAAGCAAGACTGCATCCCCAAGCCTTGCTGCAGGCCTTAAGCCATGGCGCTCACAAGCCGCAGCAGCTTCTTAAGCAGGCCTGGCAGCAGGCAAAACGCCAGGAAACGGAGGAAAGGGACACTCTGTTTCTGGAGCAATCGCTGCAGCTTGAGCAGTTATGCCTGCAACTGGAGGCATTTGCCAAGCGGCGCCAGGTACAGAAAATGGCGGGGTTGCCTTTTCAAGGCAAGTCTCTGGCGCTGGCCAGTAACTCCCCGGCTATGGCGCTGATCCTCAGCCAAGGCACAGCCTTGAGCGGCTCTTATGATAAAACAGCCTTGAGCGGTTCTTGCGATAAAACAGCCTTGAGCGGTTCTTGTGATAAAACAGCCCTGAGCGGTTCTTGTGATGAAACAGCCCTGAGCGGTTCTTGTGATGAAACAGCCCTGAGCGGTTCTTGCGATAAAACAGCCTTGAGCGGTTCTTGTGATGAAACAGCCTTGAGCGGCTCTTATGATAAAACAGCCTTGAGCAGTTCTGGCGATAAAAAAGCCTTGAGCGGCTCTTGCCTGAACAGCTCTTGTGTGAGCGGCTTGGCTTCTGGAAAAAAATTAACCTCAAGCCTTTGCCCCCAAGGAGCGCCCTGGCTTTTACCGCTGACCTTGATTGCCAGCCCAAAGACTCTGCTCAGTGAGGCGCAAACTGCGCTGCAGCAGGCCCAAAGTCGCCTGAGCCAATCGATGAGCACTCATGCTCTGGCGCGCTGGCTGACGGATGAATTAAAAACCCTGGAGCAGAGCTTTTCAGGCACAGCGTCCGAGGGCGGCGAATACTATTCGCTGGTGCTTATTGGCCGAGATGCCACCGAGCTTATTGCCGAGAGCGAATTGCTCATGGGTCAGCTTCAAAAAATAACGTCTTTGGCCGAACTGCTAGAGCTTGAGCTTATTACGCCAAATGGCAGCGTTTTTTGCGCCAAGCCACTGGGCCCTGCTCGCCTCTGCTTTGTCTACCCGGGTGTCGGCACGGCTTACCATGGCATGCTCGGCGCCTTAAAACAGGCCTTTCCCAACAGTTATGCCGATTTTGAGGCCGCGGCAACAGCCGAAAATGTCGCCCTATCCACCCTGCTGCCAACAGCCTTGAGCGATGCTTCCAAAGAAACAACCTTGAGCGATAAAGCAGAGGCCGCACCCAGTCCGGCGCCAACAATGACACTCGCCGAGCAGGCCGTTGCCGGGGTCGGTGCCAGTGTGCTGCTGACGCAGATACTGCGGCGGGAGCTCAAGCTCCGCCCAGCCTTTGCCATCGGCTACTCCATGGGCGAAGCGGCCATGTTTGCCGCCAATGGCGTCTGGGACAAGCCTTTTGCTTTGGTTAAACCTACGCTGGAAAGCCGGATTTTCTCAGAGCAGATCTCGGGCGCGCTCACAGCCGTGCGCCAGGAGTGGCAACTCGATGCCAGAGATGCCATCTACTGGAACAGTTTTCTGCTGCGCATTGATGCAGACAGCATCACGCCATTATTGCAAAACCCGGCTTACTCACGGGTCTACCTCGCCATACGTCAGGGGCCAAGCTGCGTGCTGGCCGGGGATGAGGCTCAGTGCCGGGCACTGATAAAGGCCCTTGGCAAACGCGGCGTTGCCGCCAACCGGGTCACCGCCATGCACACACCGGCGGCCCTGCGTGTAAAGCCCGAATTGACCGCTTTTTATGACAGACCACTCTCGGGTGAGCTTGAACAGCCGCAGCCCGTCTATATCAGCGCCGGCAGCGAGCAGTCGCTCAAACCTGCCAGGCTTGAGCGCCAGCAGATAGCCGAGACCATAGCGACTTGTTTCAGCCAGCCACTCAATGTGGAGTCGCTACTGCAAAGAGCCCGAAAACATGGCGCGCAGCTGTTTCTGGAGGTCGGCGCCGACAGCCAAACCAGCAGCATTATTCAGGCGATGGCCGGAAAACAGCTCTCCAGCGAGATCAAGGCCTTTGGCTGCGATCGCAAGCATAGCGGCGCCGCCGACAACAAAGCATTACTCAAGGCCCTGGCTCGACTCATCAGCCACAGGGTCCCACTGGCCACAGCGGCGCTGTATCCACAGCTTGCCCGGCCCGATAAACTTAGTGACGTGAGAAAGTGAGAACAGAGTGACAAGTAAACAAGCCGAGCCCATCGCCATAGTTGGCATGGCCGCCCGCTTCCCGGGCTGTGAGGATCTGGACGCCTTCTGGCAACTGCTCAGCGAAGGCCGGGATGCCATCAGCTCCCTGAATGACAGCCAATTGGGCGCCAGTGTCAACGATTATCAAGGCGCAAAAGGCCAGAGCGACCGTTTCTATTGTGATCAGGGCGGTTATATTCGCCAGCTAAACTTCTCGCCAGAGGGCTATGCCAGATCAGCGGATGAGATGGCAACGGGTGCCCAAACCTGGGATCAGCACCTGTTGTGGGCACTCGATTGCGCCCGCAAGGCCCTGCAAAGCGCCGGGCTAACCCCTGCACAAAACGCTTCCGACTTGGCGCGCTGCGGCGCCGTGATGGGCACGCTTTCGTTCCCGACCCGAGCTTCCAACAAGGCCTTTTTGCCGCTGTATCATCACAGTGTCGATACGGCGCTGCGACGGCGTTTCCCCGGCATGCCGCCATTGGCGTCAGCCATAGATGCGGGAACAGACGCAAATACCGGCCCAGGCACAGATGCAAGCATTCGCCATTGGGATACGGATATCGCCGCCCAGGGCTCTGAACTGCTGTGCGATTGCCTGGGCCTTGGCGGCCCCAGCCTGAGCCTGGATGCCGCCTGCGCCAGCTCAGTCTATGCATTGCGCCTGGCCTGCGACTATCTCAGTAACCACAGCGCCGATGTGATGTTGGCCGGTGCCGTCAGCGGTGCAGATCCCTTCTTTATCCATATGGGCTTTTCCATTTTCCAGGCCTTCCCCGAGTCGGGCCAAAGCGCCCCGCTGGATAACCATTCCGGCGGCCTGTTTGCCGGTGAAGGCTGCGGCGTATTAGTGCTCAAGCGCCTGAGCGATGCCCAAAGGGATGGCGATACCATTCACGGCATAATCAGAGGCACTGGGCTTTCCAACGATGGTCGCGGCCAGTTTGTCTTAAGCCCCGCCAGCAAGGGCCAGGTACTGGCGTTTGAACGGGCATCCGAGGCGGCAAATATCGCGCCATCCCAGGTGGAGGTGATTGAATGCCACGCCACGGGTACGCCTCTGGGTGACAAGGTGGAACTCAGTTCCATGGAGCAGTTTTTCGGCCCACGCCTGGAAGGCAGTGCCGCGCCTAAAATCGGCTCGGTCAAGTCCAACCTCAGCCACTTGCTGACCGCTGCCGGCATGGCAGGCATCATCAAGTTGCTGCTGTCGATGAAACACAAGCTGTTACCTGCCTCGGTGAGAATATCGGCGCCGCTGAGCTCGCCCAACGGCTTGTTTGGCGAGCACAATATAGTGCGCAGCGCCATCCCCTGGCCGACCAAAGCGGGCAATCCCGGCTCGGTTGCCGGGGTGTCTGTGTTCGGATTCGGAGGCTGTAACGCCCACTTGCTGCTTACAGGGCCAGATACTGCCAAAGAGCTTATTCCGGCCAAACCTGCGCCGGGAACGGCTGAACACAAGGGCGCTGACGGCCTGGCGATTGAGGGCGCCGCCGCGCATTTCGGCGCCGCCGACTCGCTCGAGACGCTTGCCAAACTGATAGCCAAAGGGCAAACGGCCACCAGAGCGCTGCCACCCAAACGCTGGAAAGGCCTGGAGCGCAACCGCTCTTTGCTCTCCAAAATGGGGCTTGAACAGGCTCCCAATGGCGGCTACATAGACAAGTTTGAACTGGATTTTCTCAAATTCCGCCTGCCGCCCCATCCGGGGGATAGACTGGTGGCGCAGCAATTACTGCTGCTCAAGGTGGCCGATGATGCGATTCGCGATGCCCATCTGCCCATGGGTGGCCGGGTGGCTGTGTTGGTCGCCATGGAAACCGAGCTTGAGCTGCATCAGTTCCGCGGCCGGGTCAATCTGCACAGCCAGATTAGCCAGAGCCTTAACGATGCCGGCATCAACCTAAGCCAAGATGAGTATCTCGAACTTGAGCGTTTGGCGATGGACAGCGTACTGCCCAGCGCCAGCCTCAATCAATACACCAGCTATATAGGCAACATCATGGCCTCCCGGGTCGCCTCCCAATGGGATTTCAACGGCCCGGCTTTCAGTATTTCGGCCGCCGAGCTGTCGGTTCCCCGGGCGTTGGAAGTGGCCGCCAATCTCTGCCGCACCGAGGCGTTGGACGCCGTGGTGGTGGCAGCGGTGGATCTCGCCGGCAGCGCCGAGCGGATATTGCACTCGGGCAAGCGTCTGCAGCAGCTTGGACTGTTACCGGGTGAAGGCGCCGGTGCCTTGGTGCTGAAACCGTCAGTTGCGCATCAAAGCGGCCGCTACGGCGCCTTGACAGAGCTGAGCTTCAAGCCGTTTTCATCAGTGGAATTAACAGCTACAGGGCCTCTCTCTGCGGCAGACTCAAGGGAGCAAGCATTTTGCCGGAACGCACAGCCTGAGGTAGATGAACACAGCCCCAGCATCAAGGCTTTTCGCCGTCTCGCGGCCACCAGCCACAGCGCCGTCTCGCGTATGGGGCACAGCTTTGCCGCCGCCGGGATGGCCAGTTTGCTGCACTCGCTGCTGCGCCTGACCCAGGATAGGGATAAAAATTCCCACACCCTGCTGATAGATGGCGAGCGCCGCTGCGCCGCGGTTAATTTGCAACAGTCGGCGGAGCAAAAGGCGCGCCTGCAACAGGCGCTCCGCACGCAGAATAAAAAGAACAGTCAAGGGGCCAGTGAAAAGCCCAGTCCAAAGATAGCCGGCGCAAATGTCCGCCAGCTGTGGCAAACCATCACCCTTGGCGGTGACGCCATAGAGCAGCATATCGCCACCGCCGAGCTTAAACACGAGACCGGCATTCGCCAAAAGCTTGCCCAGGCAAAGAACACTCAAACCCAGGCCACGCCGGTAATACACACCAGCAGCCAACAAGTTAACAGTGAACTCACTCAGGAACTCAGCCCGGTGAACAATCAGCACGCCCCATCAGCTCTCAGACAATCCGTGCCCGGCGATAAAATTGCGGCCACACCCCATAGAGCCGCTACCGAAGCGCACCTGCAGGCGCTGGCAGATAATCAACGGCTGGCACGTGAAGTGCACCAGGCCTTTCTCAAGAGCCGTGAAACCGGACTGGCACTGGCCAGCGCCCTCTTGGGCGCCGGAGCTGCGGCCGAAAACCGCTTAAGCGCCGAAAATATCGGCTCAGAAGACGAGCGCTCGACAGCCCAAAACTCCGCCTCAGTAGCGCCTTTGCCAGCGCGCACGCCCAATGACTCGGTCCAAACGGCTGCTAAAGCTGTTGCCAAAACCATTTCCCCCAAAGCGACATCCCAAGCGCTCAAGGACAAACCCTGTATCTGGAATTATCAGGATCTGGTGCAATACGCCGAGGGCGACATAGCGCCGGTATTCGGCCCCGAGTATGCCGTGATTGACAGCTACCGCCGCCGGGTGCGACTGCCCACCACAGATTATCTGCTGGTCTCCAGGGTGACTAAACTCAATGCCCGTCTTGGCGAATACAAGCCGAGCACCATGACCACGGAGTATGATATTCCCGTGGACGCCCCCTATCTGGTCGATGGCCAGATCCCCTGGGCGGTGGCCGTGGAGTCGGGCCAGTGTGACTTGATGCTGATAAGCTATCTCGGCATAGATCTGGAGAACAAGGGCGAGCGGGTCTACCGTTTGCTCGACTGTACCCTCACCTTCCTCGGCGATCTGCCCCGTGGCGGTGATACCCTGAGATACGACATCTCCATCAATCACTTCGCCCGCAACGGTGATACCCTGCTGTTTTTCTTCTCCTACGAGTGTTTTGTCGGCGAACGTCTGATCCTCAAGATGGACAACGGCTGCGCCGGTTTCTTCACCGATGCCGAGCTGGCCGATGGCAAGGGAGTCATCCGCACCGAAGAGGAGATCAAGGCCCGCAACCTGGCGATGGCGAACAAGCGCCAATTCCAGCCCTTGATCCACTGTAAACAACAGATATTTGATTATCAGCGGATGAGGCAACTGTTGAGCGGTGATATCGGCGCCTGCTTTGGCCCTTCACATGACTTGGGTTACCGCCAAGCCTCGCTGTGTTTTGCCTCGGAAAAGTTCCTGATGATCGAAGAGGTCAGCAGAGTCGAGTCAAGTGGCGGCGCCTGGGGCCTGGGCCTGGTTGAAGGACACAAGCGACTGGAGCCGGATCACTGGTATTTCCCCTGTCATTTCAAGGACGATCAGGTGATGGCCGGCTCCTTGATGGCCGAGGGCTGCGGTCAGTTGCTGCAGTTCTATATGCTCTATCTTGGCCTGCACAAACACACCCGCAATGGCCGCTTCCAACCACTGGAAAGTGCGCCGCAGAAGGTGCGTTGTCGCGGACAGGTACAGCCGCAATCCAATCGTCTCACCTATCGGATGGAAGTCACCGAAATAGGACTGACCCCCAGCCCCTGGGCCAAGGCCAATATTGAGATCTTGCTCGACGGCAAGGTGGTGGTGGACTTCCAGGATCTGGGCGTCATGCTCAAAGAAGATGAAGACTGTCACAGGTATGCCGATGACAGCAACCAGGAGCACAGCAGAAAGCCGCAACACCCTGCCGCCTCGGCAAGTGATGCTAACGAGGCGCTGAACGCCGGACGCCAGGCGTCCATCAATGCTCCCTTGATGAGCCAGGAAAGCTGCCCGGACTCTCAGCCCATTCACGGCGTGCTCCCGGTCAGGCATGTTCCGGCGCCAGTAACACCGGACTACCCGAATCGCAGGCCAGATACTGCGCCCTTTACCCCCTGGCATATGTTCGAGTTCGCCACCGGCGATATTGAGAACTGCTTCGGCCCCGACTTTGCCGCCTACCGCGGACTTATCCCACCGCGCACCCCCTGCGGCGATCTGCAGCTCACCACCAGGGTGACACAGGTGATTGGCAAGCGCGGCGACTTCAAGTCTCCGGCCTCCTGCATCGGCGAATATGAAGTGCCGCCCAAGGCCTGGTACTTCAGTGAAAACAGTCACCCGGCGCATATGCCCTACTCGATTTTGATGGAGATAGCGCTGCAGCCCAACGGTTTTATTTCCGGCTATATGGGCACCACCTTGGGCTATGGCGACACAGAGCTTTTCTTCCGTAACCTCGACGGTAAAGGCACACTGCTGCGCCGGCTTGACCTGCGTGGCAAGACCATCAGCAACGACTCGCGTTTGCTGAGCACTGTCAAGGCGGGCACCAACATCATCCAGAGCTTCAGCTTTGTGCTCAGCGCCGATGGTGAACCCTTCTATGAAGGCGAGGCAGTATTTGGTTACTTTAAGGCCGAGGCGCTGAAAAACCAGTTGGGGCTGGATAACGGCAAGGTGACCGAGCCCTGGGATAAACAGCAGGGGCTTGAGGCCGATGTAAGCTATGATCTTCGCGCCGCCGATTGCGCTCTCTATCATGGCTCTTGGGAGCAAAAACACCTGCGCCTGCCGGGCGGTCGACTCAACTTTGTCGATTCTATCCGCATCTGCCGCCAAGGCGGCCATTCCAACTTGGGCTACATCTATGGCGAGCGCAAAATCGATGCCGCTGACTGGTTCTTCCGCTTCCATTTCCATCAGGACCCTGTGATGCCGGGCTCGCTCGGAGTGGAAGCCATGCTGGAACTCCTGAGTGCCTTTGCCCTGGACGCCGGGCTTGGAAGCCAATTCAGTAACCCAAGATTCGCCCATTGCCTGAGTCAGGTACAGTGGAAATACCGCGGTCAGATTAATCCCCTGAACCGGCAGATGTCGCTGGAGCTGCATATCACAGCCATAGAAGATACGCCGGACAGAGTCACACTGACAGCCGATGCCTGGCTAGCCAAAGATGGCCTGCGAATTTATGAAATAAAAGATCTGGCTCTGGCCATTGAAGAAGCCTGAGCCCTCAGGCAAAGACAACCGAACAGATAATGAGAGCAACAAGATGACAAGCTTCAATTGGCCCTGGGCCCTGAACCCAAATAGTGATGATGTCTTTGCGGCCACGGATAACTGTGCCGTCAACGCAATCAAGGCGCTGGATAAGCCGCTGTTTGTCGCCAAACAAACCAAGGGTGAAATCCTGTTTGCCAATCAGGCACAGCTTGCCGAGGCGAGTGCTAGCGGCAATACACTGCCGGTTTGTGCCATGGTGCCGCCACTCAGCGCAGCAGCGCTCGGCGATCCGGCCTTTGCCGCCTGCCACAAAGTCAAGTACGCCTATTATGCCGGCGCCATGGCCAACGGTATCGCCTCCGAAGATCTGGTGATTGCCCTCGGCAAGGCCGGCATTCTCTGCTCATTCGGCGCCGCCGGTCTGGTGCCCGCCCGAGTGGAAGCCGCCATCAGCCGAATTCAGGCGGCGCTGCCAAGCGGGCCCTACGCCTTTAACCTGATCCACAGCCCCAGCGAACCAGCACTCGAACAAGGCGCGGTCGAGCTCTACCTCAAACACCGGGTGCGTACAGTCGAAGCCTCGGCCTTTCTGGCGCTGACCCCTCACATAGTGAGATATCGGGTGGCCGGACTGAGCCGGGACAGTGACGGCAACACCCTAATCGCCAACAAGGTGATAGCCAAGGTGAGCCGCACCGAAGTCGCCGCCCACTTTATGGCGCCGCCGCCGGAGAAAATCCTCCAGCAGCTGCTGAGCCAGGGATGGATCACCGAACTGCAGGCCGAACTTGCCCGGCAGGTGCCCATGGCCAACGACATTACCGCCGAGGCAGACTCCGGCGGTCATACCGACAATCGTCCTCTGGTTACCCTGCTGCCCACCATTATCGCCTTGCGGGATAAAATGCAGGAGAAATACGCCTACCAAGAACCTATCCGGGTTGGAGCAGGTGGCGGCATAGGCACGCCGGATGCCGCTTTGGCGGCCTTCAATATGGGCGCCGCCTTTATCGTTACCGGCTCTATCAATCAGGCCTGTATCGAAGCCGGTGCCAGCGAGCACAGCCGTAAGCTATTGGCGACAGTGGAAATGGCCGATGTCACCATGGCGCCGGCCGCAGATATGTTTGAGATGGGCGTCAAGCTGCAAGTGGTAAAACGCGGCACCCTCTTCCCCATGCGGGCCAATAAGCTTTACGAAATCTACAGCCGCTACGACTCGATAGAGGCCATTCCGGCCGATGAGCGCCAAAAGCTGGAAACTCAGGTGTTTCGCGCCAATCTGGATGAAATCTGGCAAGGTACGGTTGCCCACTTTATGGCGCGGGACCCCGAACAAATTCGCCGCGCCGAGGGCAATCCAAAGCGCAAGATGGCGCTTATTTTTCGCTGGTATCTGGGGCTATCGAGCCGCTGGTCCAACACAGGGGAAAGTGGTCGGGAGATGGATTACCAGATCTGGGCCGGGCCGGCACTGGGCGCCTTCAACGCCTGGGCCAAGGATAGCTACCTGGATGATTACCGTCAGCGCCGCGCCGTGGACTTGGCACTGCAACTGCTCGAAGGCGCCGCCTATCAAAACCGGGTCAACCAGTTGCGAAGCCAGGGCATAGCCCTGCCATCCAGCCTGGGCCATTATCGGCCGCTGAAATCGCTGGACTGATAAGAAGCGAATCTTGATACAAAAAGACCAGAGGCAAGTTAATAACCTACCTCTGGCCTCAGTCACCATCAATCGAGCGAGTATGCCGTTAGAATGAATGGATTGAGCGACTTGTCAAACTGAGCTTACTGTTCCGACTGAAGCTCAGTCGCTCAGAACAACAGTCGCCACCGCATAGTGACGTTCATCGGCAATGGATAATAGTGCCCGCTTGGCGCCCAGTGTTTCCAGGCGTTGGCACGCCCCATCACTGAATTCAAGCTGGGGCGCACCATCGGCATTATTACTGATATGAATATGCTGAAACGAGACTCCGCGGCCGATTCCGGTTCCCAGCGCCTTGGCAGCCGCTTCCTTGGCCGCAAAGCGCTTGGCAAGAAATCGCGCCGGGTCGCTCAACGTCTGAAAGCGGGCATATTCGGCCTCGGTCAGCACCCGTTTGGCCAGCCTATCTCCGCCCCGCTCCAACTGAGCCTCAATGCGGGCGATTTCCACTATGTCGGTACCCAGTCCCAGCACAGCCATTACTCGCCTCTGCGACCTTCCAACATGAGTTGCTTCATATCTCTGACCGCCTTGTCCAGGCCGTCTATCGCCGCCCTGGCTATGATGGCGTGGCCGATATTCAGCTCATGCAGCTCGGGAATGGCCGCTATCGGCTTCACATTATGATAGTGCAGCCCGTGCCCTGCGTTGACTACCAGGCCCTTGCCGTGAGCATAGGCCGCCATTTCCGTGATACGGGCCAACTCCTCCCTCTCCTCTTCAGCACTGTGGGCGTCGGCGTAGCGGCCGGTGTGAATTTCTATCACGGGCGCACCCACGGCAACGGCAGCATCTATCTGCTCACGGTTGGCATCGATAAAGAGAGATACTTTAATGCCCTGCTCGGCCAAACGTTTAACCGCAGCGGCGATTTTAGGCTGCTGACCGGCAACGTCCAAACCGCCCTCTGTAGTAAGCTCCTCACGTTTTTCCGGCACCAGACAAACATAGGCAGGCTTAACCTCACAGGCGATATCCAGCATCTCTTCGGTGACCGCCATTTCGAGATTCATCCGGGTCTTGAGCGTCTTGGCCAGCAGATAGACATCGCGATCCACTATGTGGCGTCTGTCTTCACGCAGATGGATAGTGATCCCTTCGGCGCCGGCGTGCTCGGCCACGGCCGCTGCATGCACAGGATCCGGGTAATGGGTGCCACGCACCTGCCGCAAGGTGGCGATATGATCAATGTTCACCCCTAACAAGATTCGATTCATCTGTAACTCCTTGATAATTCCTGGAATGCACCGGCCTGTTCGGCGGTATAAAAGCAGTTTCTATTCTCTGCCCATTGTAACGGCAGCATTTGAAAAAAGCGGGCTGAAGAGCTCATTTATCCCCTCGGTTTTGCGGCTGTGGCTCCCTTGGCAAATTTCCCCCCCGGCGGGCAAACAACTGCCTGCTGAGCAGTGGCTTATCGCCGAGCAGTGGCCGGAGCAATTGCCGGGTCAAGGCTTTGGCGGCTTGCCAATCCTCTTGCTGAAGGCGATTTTCTGCCAATGCCAACAGAGTGCTTCCCGGGAATGCCTCTTGCCGCTTGGCATCACCAACAAAGGGAATAAATCCCTGTTCGGGAATGAATCTGTAGCAGCCATCAGCTTGGATCTCGGCGCCATCGGCATCCTTAAGTAGCGAGGGCATGCAGCCAAGCTCGGATAAGAGTCTGAGCTCGAAATAGCGCAGTGTTGTCTGCTCAAAGCCCTTGGCCAGCGCCAGCAGGCTCTGATGATAACTGAAAAACAGCGCTTCGCCACTCTGGTGGTTACCCAGTACCCGCACCAAGAGTTCATTGAGGTACATGGCCGCATATAAAGCGTCCCCGGACAGGGGCACTGCCGGGGACGCACTTTCAATTTGAGTCAGGGTTCTGAGGTCGCTGCGGCCAGTCAGTTGGAACAGCAGCGGCTGAAACGGCTGCACTATGCTCTTTATCGAGCGCTTGCCACTGCCGACTCTGGCAACGGCGTCGACCCGACCAAGGCCATCCACCAACAGGTTCAACAACATGCTGGATTCCCGATAGGGCCGGGCGTGCAGCACATAGCCTCGCAGCATAGTCGGCCTCAGTCTTCACCGTAACCCAGACTGCGAAGGGCGCGTTCATCATCGGCCCAGCCCGACTTCACCTTGACCCAGACTTCCAGGAACACTTTGTTATCAAATAATTGCTCCATGTCCTTGCGGGCCTCGGTGGCGATAGTACGAATTCGCTCGCCCTTCTTGCCGATCACCATGCGTTTCTGGCCGTCGCGTTCAACCAGGATAAGCGCATTGATCTGATAGACGCCATTCTCCATCATCTTGAACTGCTCGATTTCCACCGTGGCATCATAAGGCAGCTCATCACCGAGAAAACGCATCAGTTTTTCACGGACGATTTCAGAAGCCATAAAGCGTTGTGAACGGTCGGTAATATAGTCTTCCGGGAAATAGTGCACGCTCTCGGGCAGTGATTCTTTCGCCAGCGACATCAAGCGACCAACGTTGGTACCCGACTTGGCTGAGATGGGCACAATTTCATCGAAGGCATATTTCTGCCCCAGGGCTTCCAGGTGCGGAAACAGTGTCTCTTTATCCTTGATATAGTCGACCTTGTTCACCGCCAGCACTGTCTTGCGCTCATTGCCGCCATGACGCAGCTTATTGAGCACCATTTCGTCATCGGCGGTCCAGTTGAGACCATCGACCACAAAGATCACCATGCAAACATCGGCCAGCGAGCTGGCGGCGGCGCGGTTCATCAAACGGTTGATGGCGCGCTTTTCCTCTATGTGCAATCCAGGGGTGTCGATAAAGACTATCTGCGATGGGCCTTCGGTGTGGATCCCCATGATCCTGTGGCGGGTGGTTTGCGGCTTACGGGAGGTGATACTCACCTTTTGGCCGAGCAAACGGTTGAGCAAGGTGGACTTGCCGACATTGGGGCGACCGACTATGGCCACCATACCGCAGTAAGTGACATCATAGGCGGGTGTCGGTGACGGCTGGTTCATCTTGGCCAGCAGTTCATCCAGGCTCGGCTCCTGGGCCGGTACCTCTGGGGTCTTACTCATTTTTTCAGTAACTCCAATATCCCAGCAGCGGCTTGCTGCTCGGCTTTTCTGCGTGAACTGCCGGTACCGGATACGGCTTGCTCCAGCTCTTCGATACGGCATTCTACGGTAAAGGTCTGATCGTGCGCCTCGCCGGAAACCGCCACCACTTTATACTCAGGCAGGGGTTTCTTATAACCCTGCAGGTATTCCTGCAACTGGGTCTTGGCATCTTTCTGGCTGACCCCGGGTTGAATCGCCTTCAGTCGCGGCTGGTACCAGCCCAAGAGCAGTGGTCGACAGGTTTCCAGATCTGAGTCCAGGTAGATGGCGCCTATGATGGCCTCCACCGCATCGGCGAGAATGGATTCGCGGCGAAAACCGCCGCTCTTGAGTTCGCCCGGACCCAGGGTCAGATAGTCACCCAGCTTAAACTCCTTGGCGATTTGCGCCAAGGTATCACCGCGTACCAAGGTGGCACGCATCCGGCTGAGATCGCCTTCGGTCGCCCTGGGGAACTGATGATACAAGGCATCGGAAATCACTATCGACAGGATAGAGTCTCCGAGAAACTCCAACCGCTCGTTATGCTTATTAGCCGCACTTCTGTGAGTCATGGCCTGCTCCAGCAGTGCCATGTTATTGAATTCATACCCCAGAGTACGACACAGACGGGCAAAATTCTTCACAGGTTCTCTCACTTCAAACCACCTACACGTTCAAAACGCACACCGCTTGGCACCCAGGTAGGTAACCAATCCTGAGGCTGGCGCTCAAACTCAAAACTTATCCAAATTGCCACGGCTTTACCCACCAGATTCGCTTCGGGTACAAAGCCCCAGAAACGGCTATCGGTACTGTTGTCACGGTTATCGCCCATGGCGAAGTAATGGCCTTCTGGTACGACAAACTCCCCTTGGCCAAAGCCTGGCTCACGGTAATAGAAGGCCGATGGCTCAGGGCGGGCCGGGTTAATCAGAATATCGTGAGTCACCTCACCCAGTTGCTCGCGAAAACGCAGCAGATCCACGCCGTCATCCTGGAATTCGCCTTTATTGACCGGTGCTCTCAATACCAGTTTAGGACCTGGACAAGGTTGTTGCTCTTTACAGGCCTCCTGAATATAGAGTTCCTTGTTGCGATAGATGATCTTATCGCCTGGTAAACCGATAACCCGCTTGATGTAATCGACCCGCTCATCTTTAGGGTATTTAAATACTATGATGTCGCCGCGCTCCGGCTCGCCGGTTTCCACCAGCTTGCTGCGCCATACAGGATCTTTCAGGCCATAGCTGAATTTTTCCACCAGAATGAAGTCACCCACCAGCAGAGTTGGCATCATGGAGCCGGAAGGGATCTGAAACGGCTCGTACAAAAAAGATCTCAGGATTAGCACAAAGGCTATCACAGGGAAAATGGACTTAGAGGTTTCCACATAACCTGGCTCCTGGATAATTTTTTCAGTGACTTCATCGGTCAGGGTGCCATTTTGCGCTTGGGCCAGTGCCAGTTTAGCCTGACGCTTGGGGGCCAGCACAAAGGCATCGAGCGCCCAGATAAGGCCGCTGACCAAGGTCACCAGCACCAGAATAATGGAAAAATAGGCTGCCATTGGTTATTTAACTCCTGCCTTGTATTAAATTGGAATAAGTCTTGTCAGCTTTAGGGAAGGTGCGAACAAGTCCTCGTGGCACTCTGGCTTACACAGCAATTGGCGTTCAAGGCATCTGACTGAAGGCATGCCGGGGCCTGCCAAAGGCGGATAACGCAGAGAGCCGGTTGCTGTGCAAGCCCCGAAGGGCGTGGCTTACAAGCCTGCCTGCTGTGTTGTGCTTCTTGCAAAGGACTAGGGCCATTTGCTGCGAACCACGCCTTGCATCCAGGCTTGTAAGCCGACGCAGAGCACACATGGGACTTATTCGCACCTTCCTTAGTTAGTTTACCCATATTTGCCGTTCCAGGGACAGGTCTCCCCTTAAACTAACTAAAGCGCCGCAAAATGCGGCGCAAATGAGATGTTGCTATCCAGGGCGCCGCGGCGCCACAGGATCACTCGTTCAGTTTCAATACCGCCAGGAAGGCTTCCTGTGGAACTTCCACGTTACCGAGCTGCTTCATCCGTTTCTTACCTTCTTTCTGCTTCTGCAGCAGTTTCTTCTTCCGGGAAACGTCACCACCGTAACATTTGGCGGTTACGTCTTTACGCAGTGCTTTCACGGTCGAACGGGCCACAATCTGACTGCCCACTGCGGCTTGGATTGCAATATCAAACATCTGCCGCGGGATCAGCTCTTTCATCTTCTCCACCAGGGCGATACCACGGTGGCGTATGTTGCCCCTGTGGATGATCATCGCCAGAGCATCGACTCTGTCGCCGTTGATCAACACATCCAAACGCACCATGTCGGCTGCCTGGAAGTAGACAAAGTTATACTCGAGCGAAGCATAGCCACGACTGGTGGACTTAAGCCTGTCGAAAAAGTCCATCACGACTTCAGCCGCCGGAATATGATAGGTCAGTGCCACCTGGTTGCCGTGGTAAACCATATTCTTCTGTACACCGCGTTTTTCAACACAGAGAGTGATCACATTGCCCAGGTAATCCTTGGGCACCAGAATATTGGCTTCGACAATAGGTTCACGCATCTCTTCGATATAGTTGAGTGCCGGCAACTCCGATGGGTTATCCACATAGACAACATCGCCATTGGTCAGCTCAACTTCATACTCTACAGTGGGTGCCGTGGTGATCAGATCCAGGTTATATTCCCGCTCCAATCGCTCCTGGATGATCTCCATATGCAGAAGTCCCAGATAGCCGATACGGAAACCAAATCCCAGAGCAGTGGAGTTTTCCGGCTCAAACTGCAGTGAAGCATCGTTCAAGCTCAGTTTATTCAACGCATCACGGAAGTTTTCATAGTCGTCGGTAGAGATGGGGAACACACCAGCGTATACCTGAGGCTTCACTTTCTTGAAGCCAGGCAGAGGCTTGTCTGCGCCGTGTTTGGCATGGGTCAGGGTATCCCCCACGGGGGCCCCGTGGATCTCTTTGATACCGGCAATAACAAAGCCTACTTCACCGGTTCTCAGTTCAGTTTTTTCTTTCTGCTTGGGAGTGAAAATCCCCACCTTGTCGGCGTTGTAAGTCTGGCCTGTGCTCATGACCTTGAACTTATCGCCCTTCTTGAGCACGCCATTCTTGATCCGCACCAGGGACACAACCCCTTGGTAGCTGTCGAACCAAGAGTCAACAATCAGTGCCTGCAGAGGCCCTTCCGGGTCACCTTCCGGTGGTGGGATTTGTGCCACTATGGTTTCCAGCACTTCGTCTATGCCGATACCTGTCTTGGCAGAGCAGCGCACTGCATCTTTGGCTTCAATGCCAACTATATCTTCAATCTCGGCCGCCACCCGCTCGGGTTCAGCCTGTGGCAGGTCAATCTTGTTGAGTACAGGAACAACGTCCAGATCCATTTCCAGCGCGGTATAACAATTCGCCAGTGTCTGGGCCTCAACCCCTTGACCGGCATCAACTACCAGCAAAGCTCCTTCACAAGCCGCCAGCGAGCGGGAAACTTCATAGGAGAAGTCAACATGCCCTGGGGTATCGATGAAGTTCAACTGATAGACTTCACCGTCTTTGGCCTTATAGTCGAGTGTCACGCTCTGGGCCTTGATGGTGATACCGCGTTCGCGCTCCAGATCCATTGAATCCAGCACCTGAGCAGCCATTTCACGGTCGGTTAAGCCGCCACAAACCTGGATCAGGCGATCTGAGAGGGTAGATTTGCCATGGTCGATATGGGCAATAATCGAAAAGTTTCTAATATGTTTCATTATGCTGCAATGACTAAATTCTAATGGGAGACTGTGCTCAAAGGTGCGAAATTGTACCCGATTGCTGGGCCAATACCAATTAGATTCACACTTTGAGCCTGTGTGGGAATGACGGAATTAGTGGCACTTGCTTTCTGAAGCGGCCTCCATGGCTTGGCCAAGATTAGCGAGAATGACGGGTTGAGCCCGGTTTTCAATCCTGCGCGCCTGAGACTTGCCCAATTTCCAAGCCAGCAAAACAAAGATGATCGCCATGAATATGGCCCCTCCATCTGTACTGAACCCGGCAAGCGAGGCAATAAAGCGCCCAAGCAAGCCGCCTAAAAACAGCCCGGCCAAAGGCAGCATGTAAACCAGCATTGCCGCCTTGAGCACTACACTTTCCGGCAAGCCTAAGCGCAATAGAGTGCCTTCTGGATAAGTTTCAGTACTGGGCAGAGAAAACTCCTGCAGCCGACTGCCAAACGCCTTGGCAACCGCAGAAGTACCACAGGATTCGCTACTGGAGCAGTGATTACAGGCGCTCTTCAATTCCACTTGCACCTTGACCCAACCGTCACTGTCTGTGCCTATAACCTTAGCCACCTGCTCCATCATAACCCTGTCCTCACTCCAGTCTTAAACCCGAAGCGATACGGATAAGCGTTTGTGTCGGCACCTTACCGACAGCAACCACTTCCAGGTTACCGACTCGGTCGGCCGCCATGGAAAGGCCATTACGGGTCATCAGCTCTTCCGGCATAGGCGCGTCACCGGCGCGGGCGACGTAGACAGAAATATTGCTGAAGCCATCGGTCAGGGCTATGTATTCCACCGGCTCATGGCTGCCAATCAGGCGATGGTGATCACGAACCACAACTTGAAAACCGGGCGGCAGCCAATCGAACTGCCAATTCTGGCCATCTGCACGCTCTGAGGAGTTCATCACCGCCGGCCATTCCTGCTTGTAGGCCTCCACCAGCAGAGGCGCGGTCTCTTGCAGTTCTATCAATTCGATGACTAACAACTGCTCCAGCAACTGCTTGTCCTGATTCAGCATGTCATAGCGCAGCGGCAGGAAGGTTTCCATATCCATCCACACCTGAAAACCATAGCGGTATTCATCATTGGGCAAAATACGGATCATCTGTCCTGGACGGCCGGCGATACGGCTACGCCCCCCCAACACCAATTGATATCCGGCCTCGATATTGCCGCTGTCACCGAAGAAGGCCGCTGGCATCACTCCTTGAATACGCTTGGCATTAATACTATAGGCGGGCTGTTCGTGTTCGATAAAGGTCACTATATTACCGACACGAACCGCATTTTTCGGCGGCCCATTGAGGTGTTCGAGAAAGGCCACTTCCTCACCGTTGACTTTACCGTGCAGGTATACCAAAGGCCGAATATTATCGGCCTGAAGTTGGATGAGCGAAATCTTGTATTCTTTTTCGCGCAAAGCCTGACTCATTTTTTCAAGCCAGGCTTTGGCGGACATATCATCCTGCGCGAAGGCAGGCACTGCGAAGGCCAGAAGGGCCAAGAGGAAAAGGCGCAAGAGATTTCCTTAACGATTCATAGGAACAGGAACGACCTCACTATTGTTATCCATAACCACACCGGCATTCAATCTCTGTTGCAACATATGATCCTGAATATAGCTGTTAATCCTGCGACGTTGCTCAATCAACTGCTCATTGGTATACCCCTGTGGCTGCTGAACCGGTCCGGTTTGCAGGCTAACAGGTGAAGCACTGCCCACCAATGGACGGGTAATAAGCACTGGGGATGCAGGATCCTGGCTTTCAGGTGTCTGGTTGTAGTTCTGAACACCAACAATGGCAACCATGGCAACAGTGGCCGCAATCGCATACTGGCCAAACTGTTTGAACATGGGAATCACTCTACCGCCGGAAGCAAGCTGACGTTGGGGCTCAACGTCCTCAGGTACCTGAGTTGAGGTGACAGGCGCAACAATCGCCGGCTCCTTGTCGATAGCGGCCGCAATACTGGCGGACAGATCCAAGGGGATAGCAGAAGGCAACTCGCCACGCATGGCATCACCGATTAGGTGGTAGTTACGCCACTTGTCGTGAGAAGCAGTGTCACCAGCCAGTTCTGCCAGCGTCTGAGCGTCGGTTTCGCCGTCCACTGCCGCAGAAACCCACTCCTGACCTAATTTATCCATTACTCACCTGTCTCTATTAAAGGGTCATCTTTCCAGCAAAGGCTGGAGCTTCTTATCGATGGCTTCCCGGGCGCGAAAGATACGGGATCTCACAGTACCTACAGGGCAATCCATCACATTGGCAATATCCTCGTAGCTCATACCATCAAGCTCACGCAAGGAGATAGCCATCTTTAACTCTTCCGGCAGCGATTCGAGAGTGTCGAAAACAGTCTTCTTTATCTCGTCTGAAAGCATCAACCGCTCAGGAGAGGCGAATTCTTTCAGGGCATCACTGCCATCGTAAAATTCGGCTTCATCGGCATCAACATCGTTCGCAGGTGTTCTGCGCCCCTGTGACACCAGATGATTCTTGGCCGTATTTACTGCTATTCGGTACAACCAGGTATAAAAGGCACTCTCACCGCGGAAATTTGGTAACGCCCGATAAGCCTTGATAAAAGCTTCTTGCGCCACGTCTGCTACATCAGCCTGATTCCGTACATAACGGGATATCAGATTGATGACCTTACTCTGGTACTTTTGTACCAGCAGGTTAAAAGCGTTTTTATCGCCACGTTGTACGCGCTCAACCAGTTGTTGATCACTTGTTTGTCCACTCATCCGAGCCGACTTCTCCCAAATCTTATAATGCTGATTTCTCAGTCGCTCGAATCATATTCACTTATGTAGACTAGCGTGCTTCGAAAAAGTTCTGATGTTTTGCAAAAAATGTACTGCGAATAACCTGAGCTGAGTTGTATCCATCCCTTGCGAGTTGGTTTACCATAACCGAACCCCCAGTCACATCTCATGATACCCGATGAAACAAGTAGTTGAACACCAATCTGACGTCCTGGTCATAGGCAGTGGTGCAGCGGGCTTGACTCTCGCCCTTCACCTGGCTGAAAAAACCAAAGTCATTTTACTCTCCAAAGGTCCTCTCAACGAAGGCTCGACCTATTATGCCCAAGGGGGCATAGCCTCGGTTTTCGACGAGGAGGATACCATAGAATCCCACGTGGCCGACACCTTGGTCGCCGGCGCCGGACTCTGTGATGAAGCCGTGGTAACCTATACGGCCGAGAATGCCCGCGCCGCCATGCAATGGCTGATTGAATGCGGTGTTGCCTTTGATAAGGAAGAAAACCCCGATGGCAGCATCAATGACAGCGCCTACCATCTGACCCGTGAAGGCGGCCACAGCCACAGACGTATTCTGCACGCCGCCGATGCCACCGGCAAAGAGGTACAGACCACACTGCAGGAGATGGCCCAGGCCCACCCCAATATTCTGGTGCTTGAGCGTTACAACGCCATAGATTTGATCACCACCCGTAAACTGGGCCGTCCGGGCAACCGGGTATTGGGCGCCTATGTCTGGAACCGTAACCTTGAGCAGGTGGAAACCATCAAGGCTAAGTTTGTCGCGCTGGCGACCGGCGGCAGTTCCAAGGTTTACCAGTACACCTCTAACCCGGATATCGCCAGTGGTGATGGTATTGCCATGGCCTGGCGTGCCGGTTGCCGGGTAGCCAACATGGAATTCAATCAGTTCCATCCGACCTGTCTATACCATTCAGATGCCCGTAATTTCCTGCTGACCGAAGCCCTGCGCGGTGAAGGCGCCTATCTGCGCCGTCCCGATGGCAGTCGCTTTATGCCTGACTTCGATGAACGCGCCGAACTGGCGCCCAGAGACATTGTAGCCAGGGCCATAGACTATGAAATGAAACGCCTCGGCGCCGATTGCGTCTATCTGGACATCAGCCACAAGGATCCGGAATTTGTCATCAAGCATTTCCCCACCATTTACCAGCGCTGCCTGGACTTAGGGATAGATATCACCAAGGAACCTATCCCTGTGGTGCCTGCCGCTCACTATACCTGCGGCGGGGTAATGACAGATTTTCATGGCCAGACAGATCTCAATGGTCTCTATGCCATAGGTGAAGTGGCTTATACCGGACTGCACGGCGCAAACCGCCTGGCGAGTAACTCCTTGCTGGAGTGTCTGGTATTCGCTCGCGCCGCTTCGACCGATATTCAAAGCCAGCTAGGTAAAATAGCCATGCCCGGTAATATCCCGGCCTGGGATGAAAGCCAGGTGTGTAACTCGGATGAGGAAGTGGTTATTGCTCACAACTGGCACGAGCTGAGACTCTTTATGTGGGATTATGTCGGCATTGTGCGCTCAGACAAGCGTTTGGAGCGGGCCCTGCGCCGCTGCGCCATGCTACAACAGGAGATCCAGGAGTATTACAGCAACTTCCACGTCACAAACAACCTGCTGGAATTACGCAACCTAGTGCAGGTGGCCGAGTTGATCATCCGCTGCGCCATGGCCCGTAAGGAAAGCCGCGGCCTGCACTGTAATATCGATCATCCGCAGAAACTGGATAATCCGCAGCCTACCATTCTGCAGCCGGAGTAACTGGGCTGGAATCAGTTTAGTTAGCGGACTTTGAGCGCTGCAACAATAGACGACACAGATGACGATAGTCTGT
Source organism: Shewanella sp. ECSMB14102 (assembly GCF_000813075.1). Lineage (NCBI taxonomy): Bacteria > Pseudomonadati > Pseudomonadota > Gammaproteobacteria > Alteromonadales > Shewanellaceae > Shewanella > Shewanella sp. ECSMB14102. The sequence continues at coordinate 11,290 of NZ_JWGX01000022.1, read as the reverse complement.
GTCGTCAAACATATCGGCAAACAGCCAGCAACGCCCGCAGTTATCCTCCCCCTGATAAGTAAAAGTCACCACAAAGGGGCTGACCCAAGGTTTGCCACTGAGCTTAAAACTCGAACCGGGTACGAACTGTCCTTCACCCAAATCATTGAGCCAGAAACAGAGTTGCCAGCGGCGCAAACGCAACAGCGCAAGGCCAAAGCCTGCCAGCATTAGCAGTAAACATAGGTATTTGAACGATAAATAAAAAGGATAATCCAACGCCGGCCAGGCAAAAAAGCTGCTCAGGCAAACAGCAGCCAGCACAGTTAGACTCAGATACTGGCTGAAGGAAGAACTGAGCTGAAATCTATGGCGCTGCCCGACCACGAACGCGCACTACCATCTGTGCCAGTTGCGGATCCGGACATTGCTCATGCCCCATAAACCAGGCAAACAGTTCCGGGTCTTCACACTCAAGCAGACGAACAAACAAGGCCTTATCCTCAGGACTCAGAGTCTCGTAATGCTGTTCCACAAAGGGTTGAAACAGTACATCAAGCTCCAGCATACCACGGCGACATGCCCACTTTACCCTGGGGGTACTCATCAAGTCAGACACCTATCATGCTCCAATCAAGAATTTTGTCGCAAGTTTACATTCTGGCGTCAGCGCTGTCGAATATCCGCCTTAATCATCCACTCGTATCAGAACTGCTGCACCTGAAGATCACGACCGGCGAATAGCTCACCAAAATCGGTTTCCAGCAAACGCTGCACCGCCGGATGCTGGATCATTCGCTCGGCAAACATCACATGATATTCCTCTTTGATCTCCATGGTTTCACCGAGCAGACGTATGTTGTGCTCGAGAATATCCTGCTGATAGATGGAGGGGGCGACAAATATCCCCTTACGGAAGTAGCCAAAGGCCTTCATCATAGCCGCATCATCAAACTCGCCGAGAATCGTGACATTAAGGCGTTTCTCATCAAACCAGCGATAGAGCTGCTGGCCCAGGGAAGTGCGCCGACTCGGGATCAGCAGGGGCCCCTCTTCCAAACATTCAGGAAAGCCACTTTTGAACTCCTGCGCCGAGAAGAAGGCAATACCGCACTCACCCAGTTTCTTGGAAAGAATTTCCGGATATTTGAGAGACTCACCGGCACAGTCCGACAGTATCATATCCAGCTTGTGTTCTCTGAGCCTGGCCATCAAACTCTCGTGAGTCGATTCATAACAGGCAAGATGCATGGAGCTATTGGCCGGGATAACCGACATCAAAACTCGACTAGCCAACGCCTTGGAGAGAGCATCGGCAATGCCCACCTCGAACAGAATGGACTCATCCTTGCGATAGTTGAGCACATCGAGCATCTCATAGGAGAGGCTGAACATTTTATCAGCGTAGCGAAACACCAACTCGCCCAATTCAGTGGGGGCCAGATTACGCCCCACCCGCTTGAACAGACTCCCCTTAAGCCTTTCTTCCAGAGTGCGTATCTGGCCGGTAATGGTTTGTGGGGTTAAACAGAGTGTCTCGGCAGCCTTGGTCACTGAGCCTTGCTTATGCACCATCCAAAAGTAATACAGGTGGTTATAGTTCAAATGAGACATAGGCTGCCCCGACTCCTTACTTCAAACGCTGACAGTCCAGCAAATTATTCACGGCAAGCTGCAGTGTCTCTATATCCTTGACCTCGCCGCTTTCAAAAGCTTCGCTGATCCCCTGTACCAGTTGCTCCCTATCCGGGATCCTCTCCAGGCAATACTTGCGATTGGCTTCCTGAAAACGCTTACCACCCCGATATTTAAGCGCGCGGGCTTCATAACCGTTGCTGTCCAGGCGGGCACCTACCGCCTGAGGCTTATACATAAGCGCACCATCAACAACACCCTCAAGGTAACTCTGACACAGGACAGCTTCCTTGTCTGCAACACAGGCTTCTATCTGTGACGCCTGAACCAAAGGGGCTAAGCCCGCCAGAATGAGTCCTGCCATTATGCTTGTTTTCATTCCTTTTCTCCTTTTTCAGGTAACACTTTTGACAGCCAGAAATAGCCCACGACTGCCGCCAACATAGATCCGATCAGGATCCCCAACCTGGCCAAATCGCTATAGACAACGCCACCATGTTCAAATGCCAGCGAGGCAATAAACATCGACATGGTAAATCCTATACCGCACATCACAGCCACAGGCATGATATGGCGCCAGGCAATGCCCTCAGGCAACTCTGCCAGACGCAACTTAACTGCAATAAAACTGAACAACACCACACCAATCGGCTTACCGAGCAACAGACCCAAAGCGATCCCCAGAGGTACAGGCGATACCAGGCTCTCCAGCGACATACCGCCCAAGGCTACCCCGGCGTTGGCAAAAGCAAATACCGGCAGGATCAGGAAAGTGCTCCAAGGGTGCAGCGTATGCTCCAAATGCTCGGACGGTGAACCACCTTGCTTGTCGCGCAGCGGAATACAGAAGGCGATGATCACCCCGGCCAAAGTGGCATGAACCCCGGACTTGAGTACGGCAACCCAAAGAATGGCCCCAAGCACGCCATAAGCGCCAAGCGCAGTTACACCGCGGCGGTTCAGAATAATCAAACCTATAACCGCAGCAGCAGCAATCACCAGGCTTATCATCGACAGATCACTGCTATAGAACAGCGCAATAATAACGATTACACCCAGGTCATCTATGATTGCCAGCGCCAATAAAAACACCTTGAGCGCAACAGGAACCCGGTTGCCTAAAAGTGCCATTATCCCCAGCGCAAAGGCGATATCGGTCGCGGCCGGAATAGCCCAGCCCCCCTGGGTCACAGGGTCATTGGCATTAAACAGCAGATAGACTGCGGCCGGAACAAGCATGCCGCCTATAGCAGCAAAAGTGGGTAGAGATGCCTTGGAAACGCTGGACAGCGCTCCCTCAAGCAATTCACGCTTAACTTCAAGACCGATCAACAGAAAGAACAGCGCCATCAAACCATCGTTGATCCACAACAGTAAGGGCTTGTTGATATCCAGCGCCCCGAGACGCAACTGCATCGGGGTATCCAAAAAACCTTGATAAACGCCGGCTAGTGGTGAATTAGCCAAGACCATTGCCAAGGCTACAGCAATCAATAACAAGATGCCGCCGGCAGATTCCTGACTCAGGAAATTCCGAAGTGCCTTTTCCATACTAAACTCCCAAAAACATAATTGATTTGAGTGTAGTAGATGGATTTAGGTAAGAATAATCGAAAGTTTCTGCGAAACACCTCGAAATATACGAGGTATTTCGCTAAAAAACTGTTTTTAAATGGCAACTGGTGCTTTGATATGAGGGTGAGGATCGTAACCTGACAACTCGAAATCTTCGAATCGGTAGTCAAAAATAGACTCAGGCTTGCGAATAATTTTCATTTGTGGCAGAGACTTGGGTTCACGACTGAGTTGCAGCGCCGTTTGTTCCATATGATTGGAATAAAGATGGGTATCACCGCCGGTCCAGACGAAATCGCCCAATTCGAGATCGCACTGCTGCGCTACCATCATGGTCAACAGCGCATAACTGGCAATATTGAACGGCAGCCCCAGGAACACATCACAGCTGCGCTGATACAGTTGACAGGACAACTTGCCATCGGCCACATAAAACTGGAAGAAGGCATGGCAAGGCGCCAGCGCCATCTTGTCGAGCTCGGAGACATTCCAGGCGGAGACAATCAAACGTCTGGAGTCAGGTTGTGATTTGATCTGTTCTATCACCTGGGTAATCTGATCGATATGACCGCCATCGGGCGTTGGCCAGCTACGCCACTGAGCGCCGTAAACCGGTCCCAGATTACCGGATTCATCGGCCCACTCATCCCAAATCGTCACTTTATTTTCATGCAGGTAAGCAACATTGGTGTCCCCTTTCAGGAACCAGAGCAACTCATGAATAATGGAGCGCAAATGGCACTTCTTGGTGGTCACCAAGGGGAACCCCTTACTGAGGTCAAAACGCATCTGATAGCCAAATACAGAGCGGGTTCCCGTGCCGGTACGGTCAGTTTTTTCGGTACCGGCATCTAAAATATGTTGCATTAAATCAAGATATTGCTGCATTACTGCTTGTCCTTCACCACGCCGGCCTGCGGCGCATTACGCATTAACAGATAGAGTCCAAAGAGGATCATGGGCACTGACAGTATTTGCCCCATGGTCAAAAAGCCCAAATAAAGCCCGAGTTGAGCATCCGGCTGCCTGACCGTTTCCACTATGCAGCGGAAGATACCATAGCCGAGCAAAAACATCCCGGACACGGCTCCGGTCTTGGGACTGCGTTTGCTGAACCATTGCAGTAAAATAAACAGCGCAACGCCTTCGAGGGCAAATTGATACAGTTGTGAAGGATGACGAGGCTCAGGGCCACCGGAAGGAAACACCATGGCCCAAGGTACATCTGTCACCCGGCCCCAAAGCTCACCATTGATAAAGTTACCCAAACGCCCGGCCCCCAAGCCGATAGGTACCACAGGGGCCACCATATCCGCCACCGCAAAGAAGCTGCGCTTCTGTTTCCAGGCGATGTAGAGCATGGCCAGAATAACCCCCATCAAACCACCATGGAAAGACATGCCGCCTTCGCTGATCTTGAATAGGTACAAGGGGTCGGCAATAAAGTAATCCAGATGGTAAAAGAGCACATAACCTATGCGGCCCCCCAGGATCACCCCGAGAAAGGCATAGAACAGCAGATCAGAGACCTGCTCGCGGCTCCATAACCCCTTGGATCTGTCAGCCATACGGTTGAGCAGTATCATAGCGGCCAAAAAGCCCAGCAGGTACATGAAACCATACCAACGCAAAGCCGGTTCAAAAGTCTGGCCGAACAGCTCAAAGGGGCCAAAAGAGACGATCACAGGATCAATATTGGGAAATTCTAAAGCCATAACAGAAAGACGATTCCTAAATTAACCAAGGCGCAGATCAGGCCAGAATAAGTTTAAGACCCACAACAACCAATAAAAGTGCAAATATTTTCTTCAGTACAGGCGTCGGCCAGGTGCTGGCCGCTTTGACCCCCACAGGCGCAACCAACATTGAGGAAGCAATAATACCCAGCAAAGCCGGCAGATAGACATATCCCAAAGTACCACTTGGCATATCAGGGGCATTCCAGCCTGCGATAACATACCCTAAACTGCCCCAAAGGGCGATAATAAGGCCGGTAGCCGATGAAAAACCCACCGCCTGACGCATCTGCAACCCACACCAAGTGAGGAAAGGCACCAAGAGCACCCCACCGCCTATCCCCATCAAGGCGGCAATAATGGCAATCATCGCCGAGACGATAAGCAACACGGGAAATGGCGGCAAGCCCTCTTTCGCTGATGGACGGAAAGGAAATGCCATCTGGGCGGCCATTAGAATAACAAACACCGCAAAGGCACGGCGCAGATCATCGGCCGGGATCAACTCGGCAATAAAACCCGAACACAAGGCCCCCAGTGCCAGACCCGGCAACATGGATTTAAACAGCGGCCAAGGAATATTGCCGCGGCTGTGGTGGGCGCGGGCGGATGAAAAAGAGGTCAAAATAATGGCCGCCAACGAAGTAGCAATGGCGACATGGGGCAACTGCGCGGCAGGAACCCCCACCTTGGGTAAAATATATAGCAGCGCCGGCACCACGATAAGACCGCCGCCTATCCCCAACAAACCGGCCATAAAGCCGACAAAAGCGCCCAACGCCAGACAAACACCAAATACCCAGAGAAATGCGTCCACAGAGGTTCCTTAATTCTTGTTGTTATTCCATACCCGACATAGCAGGTTCAATTGAGAATGGCTGCCAGTTCTCTTTGCCCCAAATAATCGTGCACCAGTTGTCGCACTTCGTTGCCGCTTTTGAGTGTCAATGCCTCGGCCAATAACTGCTCGAGTTCATCGCTGCGCACTCGCCGCAGCAGATAATTTATTCTGGCCAAGCTCCCCTGGTTCATACTCAAGCGGTTGTAGCCCATAGCAACCAGCAGCAAGGCACCACCGGGTTCACCGGCTAACTCGCCACAGACACTGGCACCGAGACCATATAGACGGCAGGTCTCCCGCGCCTGTTTCAGCGAACGCAATATCCCCGGATGATAACTGTCAAACAGGGCGCTGACCCTGGGGTTGTTGCGATCCACCGCCAACAGATATTGGGTCAAATCGTTGCTGCCGACCGAAACAAAATCGACCCGCTTGGCAACTTCATCCAGTTGAAACAACAGCGCCGGCACCTCCAGCATAATGCCCACCTTGGGTCTTTTCAGCTCAGGATTCACATCCGACTTAAGCTCGGAATAAGCCTGTTCGATATATTCAAGCGATTGATCTATCTCATCGAGATTACTGACCATGGGCAGCAGAATATGCAGCTGCTCGCCGCTGCCGCTGGCCTGGAGCATGGCGCGAATTTGCACCAGAAACAGCTCTGGATGGTCCAGCGACAAACGAATGCCACGCCAGCCCAAAAATGGGTTTTCCTCCTTGATGGGGAAATAAGGCAAGGGTTTGTCTCCGCCCACATCCAGGGTGCGCATCACCACGGGGCGCCCCGATGCCGCCTCCAACACCTGGCGATACACCTTGACCTGCTCAGACTCGCTGGGAAAACGCTGCTGCAACATGAAAGGGATTTCGGTGCGATATAGCCCAATACCATCGGCGCCTTCGGCAATTTCCGAGGCCAAACCACTGAGTAAGCCGGCATTCATGTATAGATGAATACGTTTGCCATCGACCGTCTCGGCCGGCAGGTTCAGTTCTCTGGCGTATTGCCGCTGTAACGCTCTCTCGGCGGACAACAAACTGCGGTACTCACCGACCACGGCCGGAGACGGCGACACCATCAGCTGACCGCGGGTGGCATTGAGCACCAAAAGCTTCTTGTCGATATCGGCAGCCAAAACCTGGTCGACCCCTGTGATAGCCGGCACACCCAGCGCCCGGGCCAGAATAGCAGCATGGGAGTTGACCCCGCCAAGTTCTGTCACTATCCCGGCCAACTTTTGCCGCGGAAACTCGGCCAGCAAGGTGGTATCAGCTTCACGGGTCACCAGAATAACCGGCTTATCGGCATTGAGCTCCAACCGTTCCGGCTCAATCAACTGGCGCAGCACCTTCTGCCCCAAGTCACGGATATCGCTGGCCCGCTCCTTGAGATAGGGGTCTTCCATCGCCATAAACTGGGTGATGTAACGCAAAGACACGCGGCTGACCGCCGACTCGGCGCACCAACCCGCAAGCACTTCATCGCGATATTCGCCCCCAAGGCTGGCCTCTTCCAGCAAGAGCTGCAGCGCCGAGAAGATAGACACCACCTCTTCATCCTGCTCGCGGTCAAAACGCTGTGCCAGGGTGCTCAGAGTGTTACGGCAACGCTCGATTGCCGCCTTGAGGCGTTCAAGCTCATTGGGGATATCTGTTGCGGTTTGATCCGGCTGCTCCAGGGATATCTGACCACCCAGCACCAAAGCATGGGCAATGGCGATACCATTGGAAGCCGGTGTGCCCTGAAACAGGATTTGCAGCTGATCTTCCTTGACGCTGGCCTTTTGTTTGAGGCCGCGAATAGCCATGGCCAACTGCGCCGCCAGCGTCATAAGAAAAGCTTCTTCTCCTTCGCTGAACTGACGGGCACTGGGCTGCTGCACCACTATGACGCCAAGCAACTGTTTCTGATAGATAATAGGCGCGGCGAGAAAAGCTCGATATTCCTCTTCAGCCACTTCGGGAAAGAGTTTGAATCTGGGATGTGCTCTGGCATCGGCAAGGTTGATGGCTTCTTCACGCTCAGCAACCAAGCCCACCAGACCTTCGGTCAACGGCATGCGAACCTGGCCAACGGCACTGGGCTTAAGACCATCAGTGGCCGAGAGGACCAACTCATTTTTATCCAGAATATAGATAGAACAACACTGAGTGCTCATGGCGGCCTTTATCTGGCCGACCAATAGCTCAAGGGCAGCCTCAAGATCCCTTGCGGCCGCAACTGCCTGAGTAATATCCCTGAGCGTGTTTAACACCTGTTCCCCCTTTCGATATCAAACCTCAGCCTGCTGCTCTTTGTCGTCCCCTTCGGCGTGAAGGCTCCCGGGTCTGCAATGCCAGAGCCGTGGTGGCGAACTCTTTCATCACTTTCCGGTAGACGTCACGTTTAAAAGATACGACCTGACGCACAGGGTACCAATAACTGACCCAGCGCCAGTCATCGAATTCAGGATGGCCGGACGAATTCAAGTTAACGGCACTATCCTGACTCTTGAGCTGCAGCAAAAACCATTTCTGCTTTTGACCGATACAGACAGGCTTGCTGTCTTGGCGCACCAAACGCTTTGGCAATCTGTATCGCAACCAGGAGCGGGTGGATGTTAATATCTGCACATGTTCCGGCCTGAGCCCGACTTCTTCATACAGCTCTCGATACATGGCATCTTCGGCGGATTCACCGTCATCCAATCCCCCTTGGGGAAACTGCCAGGAGTGCTGACCAAAACGCCTGGCCCACATTACTTGGCCAAATCTGTTACAGATAATGATGCCCACATTTGCGCGAAAACCGTCGCTGTCAATCACATGGACTCCGAAAAAGCGATAAATTTCAATGATTCGATTGTTTCACAATCCCACGTCGGCAGCAATTCTCTATTTACGGCTTTTTCTTTGGATAATCAAATAAGCTTTTCCACTTTATCAACAATTAACCATCTCTGCTTGAGTGGATATCCACAAAAACTGTGGATATCTCTGTTTGAAACTCGGCTGAACTTCTGGAAATGCTGCTTTTTACAACCTTCCCCTCCTAATTGACAAAGACACAAACCAAACAAAAACACTTAAAATACATAATGATACAAGGCGCAAAAACGAATACAACCACAACCAAACCACCAATAGTACACTTTTTAACCCGCACTCGATCAGAAGCAATTTCTCGGCAATGTCACAAAACTTTATTCACACCCTACGGACAAAAACTCGACTTTCAAGCTGAAAAACAGCGTCAAAACCCGGTTGACACCGACCATTATTTGTTTTATTGCGGCCATAATTGTTCAGTTATCCCAAAATGCTGTGGATAAGTTTGTTGGCAACACAGGGGAAATCGGCGAGTAACTCAGGAAATCCATTCCCCTATAGTTGAAGATGAAAACTTTAGTCAATAAAAACATAATGATAGAAAAATTAATTTTGGGGATGACTTCACCCGACATCGCAATGACCATTTTTTGCACAAACTTGTTATCCAATCCCGCTCAGGTAAAATCAACGCCATGAAAACCAATATCTTGCCGCCAAGCTCCTTGGCACAACTGCTAAAGCGCGCCGACGATATCGCCGGGCTGACTCTGGGACAGCTCGCCGAATCTTTAGGGGTAGCCGTGCCCAAAGACTTTCGCCGTGATAAAGGCTGGACCGGACAACTACTGGAGCTGGCATTGGGAGCGACCGCAGGCTCCAAGCCCGAACAGGACTTTCTGCACCTTGGGGTAGAACTGAAGAGCATTCCAATAGATGAACGCGGTATGCCGCTGGAAACCACCTATGTCTGTGTCGCGCCGCTAACCAATATTTCAGGACTGCGCTGGGAGCAGAGTCTGGTGTATCACAAATTGCAGCGGGTACTGTGGATCCCGGTTCAGGGGGACAGGGATCTTCCCCCGGGTGTCCGACGTATCGGCTCGCCGCTTTTATGGGAACCAAGCGTCGAGGAAGACAGGCTATTGCGCCAGGATTGGGAAGAAATCATGGAGCTTATCAGCATGGGCAAGGTCAGCAAGATCACGGCCAGGCACGGTGAAGTATTACAGTTAAGGCCAAAGGCGGCCAACAGTAAGGTGTTAACCGAGAGTATTGCCGAGGATGGCAGTATCCAGATGACCAACCCCAGGGGCTTTTATCTCAAAACTCAGTTCACAAAAGGGTTACTTGAGCGCTTTTTTGGCTGATATCGCCTCTAATCGGCACTTGCCTTGATTAAGATCACAATTACCACTGGAAATCAGAGGGGTATATTCTATAAACTAGCGCATCCTGAGAAGGCCCGTTAATTTAGGATAGAAGTTACCCCGTGAGAGCGCGTCGCCAGGCCAAAAAGCTTCTGTTTGCCATAATGGCATGGACAGTAGCTATGGCAGCTTTTGTATTTTTTCGCTATGCCCAAACCACTGAGCTACCTCAGTGGGCTGTCGGCTCGGCGGATCTCGCGACGCTGGCCGCCTACATGGGAATTATTTTCGGTAGCTTGCACTGGATGTCAAACCTGATAGCCGACTTCAGTGCCATCAATCGCCTGCCCTATGTCTTCTCCGTCATCTTTAAAGGGCTGTTTCTGCTCTTGGGTGCCACCACTTTGGCTTATATGACCCAGTACCTGAATATGTGGGCCATAGAGAACCATATGGCAACCTTGAGGCAGATGCTGACAGTGCATATCCTCTATAGTCCCTCATTCCAGGCGTTAATTATTTATCTGGTGGTAGTCAGGGTCGGGCTCGCCTTTATTGAACAGATGGGACTACTGGTAGGCCCCAGGATCCTGTTAAACATAGGTCTGGGTAAGTATCACAAGCCCAGATATGAACAGCGGCTATTTCTCTATCTCGATATGGTAGCTTCCACTACCCATGCCGAATCTCTGGGGGATTACCGCTTTGCCCGGCTGATACAGGACAGTTTCAGCTTGCTTTCCGATACAGTCACCAACAATGATGCCGAGATCTATCGTTACATGGGTGATGCCGTGCTCATCCATTGGCCGCTGGAAGACGGCATCATTAACGACAGATGTATGAATATCTACTTTGAATTCAGCCAGCAGCTCAATTGGCAGCGACGCTATTTTGAAGAACACTATGGTTTTGTCCCCAAATTCAAGGCGGCGGCTCACTGTGGCCAAGTGGTTGCAGCTGTGGTCGGGGTGCAAAAACAGGAGATCAGCTTCTTCAGCGACGTGCTCAACACCCTAGCGCGACTACAGGATCAGTGTAACCCCTTAGGACAAAGGATGCTGCTCTCCGGCGCGCTGGTAGCTAGGCTGGAAAATGATGACAGCGAGTATCAGCTCACCAATTTAGGACCGGTCAAGTTAAAGGGTAAACAACACTCCATTGAAGTGTTCGGGGTTAAACCAAAACAAGGCAATCAGTCATAAAAAACAGCCTATTAAGGGCTAAATTTTAAGTGGCAAAGTTGCTATCAGAGTACTTATCCGTAGCAATTTTCAATTGCCTTGTGCGCTAACAGGGAATTTAACACTACCCCATTCCCTGATGGCGGGCATGGTTTCATG